>JANOTO010000507.1:0-3574 GCA_031416395.1 Rhodoferax sp.
CGCGTTCAAGCTCTCGCGCTTGCGGTGTGCAATGTTCTCGATGGTGGAGCTGGGCACACGCACACCGCCGTGAAAGCGAGTCAATACGCCGCTTTCAGCCAACTGCTGGACATCACGGCGCACGGTTTGCAGCGTCACGCCCAGCTTTTCGGCAAGCTGCTCGACAGTGGCCGAGCCGCGGGTTCGCACGACTTCAAGCAGGCTGAGTTGACGCGGGTTGGACATAGATTGACTGTAAAGCGAAAAAAAAAGAACAAAACTAGGGGTAAACCATCGGCTATAACGAATCAATAACAACAATAATGAAAGTAACCGCGCAATCGAATGAGTTCATTTGCGCGTCATTTTTTCCACCTCTATCCATTCAACCGTGATCGCATCAACCCCGCTCTGCTTCGAAAGCGCTTTATGCAGCTAAGACTCGAACGTATTGAGCAGCGCTTTGGCGCTCAGATTCATCTGTACCCGCTGGACATCGCGCCTGTGCCTTTGAGTGTCACCGTGCTACTCGGTGCCACCCAAGCCGGCAAGACCACGCTGATGCGCGTGATGGCAGGTCTGGATGTGCCCAGCAGCGGCCGGGTGCTGGCCGACGGGCTGGACGTGACCGGCAAGCCCGTGCGCGAGCGCAACGTGGCCATGGTCTACCAGCAGTTCATCAATTACCCGTCGATGACGGTGGCAGACAACATCGCCTCGCCCTTGAAGCTGCGCAAAGAGAGCGGCATTGAGGCGCGGGTAAAAGATCTGGCAACGCGATTGCACATTGAGCCTTTTTTGAACCGTTTGCCCGCCGAGTTGTCAGGCGGCCAGCAGCAGCGCGTCGCCCTGGCCCGCGCCTTGGCCAAAAAAGCCCCGCTGATGCTGCTGGATGAGCCCCTGGTCAACCTGGATTACAAGCTGCGTGAGGAGCTGCGCGATGAGCTGTCGCAACTCTTCAGCGCAGGCGAATCGAC
Source organism: Rhodoferax sp. (assembly GCA_031416395.1). Taxonomy (GTDB): domain Bacteria; phylum Pseudomonadota; class Gammaproteobacteria; order Burkholderiales; family Burkholderiaceae_C; genus JANYCG01. Next base: position 957 of record JANOTO010000507.1, read on the forward strand.
GGTGATTTACGCGACGACCGAGCCGACGGAAGCGCTGCTGCTGGGCGGCTACACCGCTGTGATGGATGCGGGCGAGCTGCTGCAATACGGGCCAACGGCTGAAGTGTTTCACCGCCCGAAGTCGCTTCGCGTGGCCCGCGCGTTCAGCGACCCGCCAATGAATTTGATTGCGGGTAAACGCGTTGACGGTGGCGTGGCGTTGCCGTCTGGGCAAACGATCGACCTTGCGTTGCCGGATGTGGCAATCAATGCCACAGGGCTGACAGTCGGTGTGCGCGCTGGTGCCCTTCGCGTGCAACAGCGCGCGGGCGACATCGCTTTGCCCGGCACGGTGGAACTGGCGGAGATTGCAGGCTCCGACACCTTTGTTCACGTCCAAACCGCGATTGGCGAGGTGGTCGCGCAGTTGACGGGCGTGCATGTTTTCAGCCTGGGTGCATCGCTACAGCTCTATCTCAACCCGGCGCAGGTCTATGTGTTTGATGGCGCGGGTGACTTGCTGGTCGCACCTCAACGCATCCCGCAACTTGAGGCGAGGCACTGACATGGCGCGCATCGACCTCGATCTGGCGCACGCCTACAAAGCCAATCCGAAGGCTGACAGCGATTACGCCTTGCTGCCGCTCAAAATGACGTTCGAAGACGGGGGTGCCTACGCGCTTTTGGGGCCATCAGGTTGTGGCAAGACGACCTTGCTCAACATCGTGTCAGGCCTTGTCAAACCGTCGCAGGGCAGCGTGTCGTTTGACGGCAGCAACGTCACCGAGCAAACGCCGCAGCAGCGCAACATCGCCCAGGTGTTCCAGTTCCCGGTGATTTACGACACGATGACGGTCGCAGAAAACCTGGCCTTCCCGCTGAAAAATCGCGGCGTGGCAGCCGACAAAATCAAACAGCGCGTGGGCCAGATCGCCGAGATGCTGGAGCTCAGCGGCCAGCTCAGCACCCGCGCGGCAGGTTTGACGGCCGATGCCAAGCAAAAAATCTCACTCGGGCGTGGGCTGGTGCGAGAGGATGTGTCTGCCGTGTTGTTTGACGAGCCCCTGACGGTGATTGACCCGCACCTCAAATGGCAACTACGCCGCAAGCTCAAGCAGATTCACCACGAGCTGAAGTTGACTCTGATCTACGTCACACATGATCAGGTGGAGGCCCTGACCTTCGCCGACCAAGTGGTGGTGATGACCCGTGGCCGCGCTGTGCAAATTGGCACGGCCTCTGATTTGTTCGAGCGGCCGCAGCATACGTTTGTCGGACACTTCATCGGCTCACCCGGGATGAATTTTCTGCCCGCGCGTTGGAACTCATCAGGCGTTGAAGTTGCCGGGCAAACCGTTACGGCATCGACACTCGGCCTGCAAACGTTGGGTGATATCACGCTCGGTGTGCGGCCCGAGTATGTAGCGCTGGCCCATCCCAACTCACCGGGCAGTGTGGTCGCGACGGTCACTAAAGTGCAGGACATCGGCACGTATTGGTTGCTGTCTGCGAAGGTAGGTCAGGGCAGCTCCGAGACGATTGTGCGGGCTCGATTGAGCCCCGCGCAGTCGATACCCGCAGTGGGCGAGCAGGTGTGGCTTTCGCTGATTGGTCCCAACACCTGCTTCTATAAAAACGATGTGTTGGTTGAGGGTGTTACCGCATGAAGCCCGTCAATCAAAAAGCCTGGTTTTTGATCTTGCCGGTGGTGCTGTGCGTCGCGTTCTCGGCCATCTTGCCGCTGATGACGGTGGTGAACTACTCGGTGCAAGACATCATCTCGCCTGAGCGGCGCGTATTCGTGGGTACGGAATGGTTCAAGGCGGTCATGCGTGATGATGATTTGCAGGGCGCGTTGATCAGGCAAATCGTGTTTTCGCTCTCGGTGCTGCTGGTCGAGATTCCGCTGGGCATTGCACTGGCGCTGTCGATGCCCGCCAAGGGCTGGAAGTCGTCTTCCGTGCTGGTGTTGGTCGCCATTTCGCTGCTGATTCCGTGGAACGTCGTGGGCACCATCTGGCAAATATATGGCCGCACCGACATTGGTTTGATGGGTGCAACGTTCGCCAAGCTCGGCTTCGATTACAGCTACACCGGCAACGCCACCCATGCGTGGTTGACGGTGCTGATGATGGACGTCTGGCATTGGACGCCGCTGGTCGCGCTGCTGTGCTACGCGGGCCTGCGAGCGATTCCCGACGCGTACTACCAGGCTGCCAGTATCGACGGGGCCAGCAAGCTCGCCGTGTTCCGGTTCATCCAGTTGCCCAAGCTGCGCGGCGTGCTGATGATTGCCGTGCTGCTGCGCTTTATGGACAGCTTCATGATCTACACCGAGCCCTTTGTGTTGACGGGTGGTGGCCCCGGCAATGCCACGACGTTCTTAAGCCAGTACCTCACGCAAAAGGCGGTGGGTCAGTTTGATTTGGGGCCTGCGGCGGCGTTTTCGTTGATCTATTTCCTGATCATTTTGCTGCTGTGCTTCATCCTCTACAACTGGATGCAGCGCGTCGGTACGCAAGACAAATCGGAGGCCGGCCATGGATAAAAATTATGGAAAAAATTATGGAAGATAGGCGCTTCAAGAAGAGAACGCTCTTCCTGCTGCTGTACCTGGTCTTTGCGATCTTGCCGGTGTA
>JANOTO010000508.1:0-3315 GCA_031416395.1 Rhodoferax sp.
GCGCTGGACAATCTGGAGGCCATTGCGGCGATTGACGGTGTGGACGGCATCTTCATCGGCCCGGCGGATTTGTCAGCCTCGTTAGGCTATGTGCTGAACCCCACCCACCCCGTGGTGCAGACGGCGATTGACGATGCCATCCAGCGCATCATCAAGTGCGGCAAGGCTGCAGGCATCTTGACGCCCGACGAAACTTTGGCGCGCCGTTACCTCGACATGGGCGCAACCTTTGTCGCCGTCGGGCTGGAAACCAATCTGCTGGTGCGGCACACCAGTGCGCTGGCGGCACGGTTCAAGACGACCGTCGCGCCCGTCGCGTCGAGCAAAACATACTGAAGCAGACTGATCATGAACGCCAGCTCAAAACCCGAACACCTGGTTGCGTCAAGCGTCCGGTTCCACCCAGAAGAGTGGGCCGCTCGCGTGCAACTGGCCGCTTGCTACCGCGTCTTCGCGATGCTGGGCTGGGTGGAGATGATCTACAACCACATCACCGTGCGCCTGCCAGACTCGGTAACCAGCGGTGAAAAACACTTCTTGATCAACCCGTTTGGCCTGCATTACAGCGAGGTGACGGCTAGCAATTTGGTGAAGATTGATTTGGCAGGCCATGTGCTGGATGGCGCAGCGCACAAGGTCAACCCGGCCGGCTTCACCGTGCACGCTGCCATACACAACGGCGTGCCAGCCGCGCACTGCATCATGCACACGCACACCACCGCAGGAGTAGCTGTCGCCTGCACACGCGGCGGTTTGCAGCAGACCAATTTCTACACGGCGCAACTGCACGACATGGTGGCGTATCACGACTTTGAAGGCATCACCATCCACGCCGACGAAGGCCCACGCCTTTTGCGGAGCATGAGCAATCGGCAAGCCGTCATCCTGCGCAATCACGGCCTGCTGGCTTGGGGCCAAACACTGCCGCAGACGTTTGCAATCTTGTGGACGCTGCAACGCGCCTGTGAGATTCAACTGGCCACCTTCAGCATGGGCGGGCCGCAAAACGCGATCCCCGTGCCCGATGAGATCGCTGCACGCTGCACGCGCGATGCCTTGCAGTTCAGCCCTGATCACGGCGCAGGGCAAGACACGTTTGCGGCGCTGGTACGCCAAGTTGATCGGTTGGATGCCAGCTACCGTGAATAGGATTTGCGTTTACGGCGCGGGCTCCATCGGCGGCTGGCTCGGGGCGGGTCTGGCTTCGACAGGTGCTCAAGTGAGCGTGGTTGCACGCGGCGAGACGCTCGCAGCCTTGCAAACGCACGGGATTCGCTTGAAAGTCGGCGATGCAGTTTCAACCCATCAAGTCAAGTCCAGTGCGAATCCCGCTGACTTCGGCGTGCAAGACCTCGTCATCGTCGCCGTGAAAGCCCCCGCGCTGCGCGACGTGGCCCGCCATATCGCACCATTGATTGGCCCCGACACCATTGTGCTGACCGCCATGAATGGCGTACCGTGGTGGTTTTTTCAAGGCTTTGGCGGCAAGTTTGCGGGCACGCAACTCAAAGCGGTCGATGCCACGGGTGAGATTGAGCGGGCGATTCCCCCATCTGCCGTCATTGGTTGTGTGGTGCACGCCAGTTGCTCGGCGGCCGCGCCGGGGTTGATCCACCACCATTTTGGCAACGGGCTCATCATTGGTGAGCCGTCAGGTAGTGCTACCCCACGCGCGCAGGCGCTGGTTGAGCTGCTGACTCGCGCTGGTTTCACCACCAGCCTGTCCGCGCAAATTCAAAAAGACGCCTGGTACAAGCTGTGGGGCAACATGACGGTCAACCCCATCAGCGCGATGACGGGGGCTACCACAGATCTGATTTTGGGCGACGAGCTGGTGCGGAACTTCGTCTCGAGCGTGATGCTCGAAGCCAAAGAGATCGGTGCGCGCATGGGTATCCCCATCGACCAGCAACCCGCTGACCGCCACGCCATCACGCTGAAGCTCGGCGCCTTCAAAACCTCGATGCTGCAAGACGTAGAGGCGAACCGCGCGGTTGAGCTGGACGCGTTGGTCACCGTGGTGAAAGAACTGGGCACGTTGACGGGTGTGCCCACGCCATTCACGGATGCGCTGTTGGGCCTGAGCCGCCTGCATGCGCGGGTTCACGGCTTGTACCCAGTGGCTTGACGTTGGCTTCAACCCCAACCCCAGCCCGCGCCTTGAGCGCTGCCGCCTTTTCAACGCTGCTGCTCATCGCTTTCATGATGGGTGCCAACCATGTCGCCGCGCGCTTGGCGTTCAACCACGGCGTGGATGTTGCCACGGCGGTCGCGGTTCGCAGCATGGCAACCGCACTGGTGGTGGCGCTCGTGGTCGCAGCTAACCGTGTCCCATTGCAATTTACTGCACGGCACAGGCGATTTCTGCCGCTGATCGGTTTGCTGATTGGTGTGCAAAGCCTGTGCCTTTACTCGGCTGTGGCGCGCCTGCCGGTGGCTCTGGCGCTGCTGGCCTTCAACACCTACCCGCTGTGGGCTGCGCTGTGGGATCGCGTGCTTTACGAACGCCACCCCGAGCGTGCCGTGCTCATCGCCATGCCGTTCATTCTGGCGGGTTTGGCGCTGGCGCTGGATGTGTTTGGCGCAGCCTCGGGGTTGGGTGCGGCGCAGCACTGGGGGCGCATTGGCGCGGGCGTTGCGTTTGCGCTAGCGGCTGCGGCCACCTTCGGCCTGGCGATGATCCTGACGCAGCACGAGGCCGGCGACCTCGATGGCCGTGTGCGCACCGTCAGCACCTTGACCATTGCGGGCTTGATCGCCCTCGTCACCGTCACGACGCAAGGCGGCTTTCACTGGCCGCAAGCCACGCCCGGCTGGTGGGGTCTGGCTGCGCTGACCTTTCTGTACGGCACCGCCTTCACCATCATGTTCACCGTGCTGCCCAAGCTGGGTGTGGCGGGCAATTCGGCCATCATGAACGTGGAGCCGGTGTTTGCGTTGACGCTGGCATGGCTCATTCTGGGCCAGTCGATTGCGGCTATCCAACTGGTGGGCGCGCTGATCGTGGTGGGTACGGTGATGGTGCTGGGCTTGAGGAAACGGTAGATGATTGAAATTAACCTGAAGGTTAATTTTTTTCGTAAAACGGCATATTTACCAAAATACTGAATGAAATACTGCCTTGGCTCTCGTATTATATGGATTAATAGCTATTTATTATGTAGCGAAATGGTCCACTACACCGCTGTGTGCGGCAGTGGCAAGAACCGCACCGTGAACTTTGCACCCGCAGGCACTTGGTCAGGGTAAGTTTCTTCCAGTGTGATTTCAGCCAGGTGCTGCTCTGCGATCTCCTTGACGATGGGCAACCCCAAG
>JANOTO010000509.1:0-2608 GCA_031416395.1 Rhodoferax sp.
ATGTGGGCGAGTGAGGGGCGTGGCGACTCATGGGGCGGGCGTGCTGGCGTGGCTGGGTCGAGTTTGGCATCAGACATGGCGCGATTATGCGGGTGACCTGCGGTTTGAATTGCACTGGGTGCGCCGAGCGTTCGCTCGATAGGGTGAGGACAGGGGCCATTGATCGCTTTATGGCCGCAGAGGCTGATGGCACCCTAGCGCAGCGTGTTCGCGACGTGATTGCCAACCGCATACAAGCCGCCTCAGCATAACGCGGCTATTTTCGTGTCCTAAGTAACTTGCTATGAAACTTGGAACAAGTGGCAATACGTCGCACGACGAGCTTGCTCGAATGCTGATTTTGTCGCAGGCATTGGACGAAGACGTTTACGCGCTGCTGGAAACAGGATGGAATGTCACGTCGCAAAGATTGGCTATTTGCATGGGCTTTTGCAAAGCGGCGGTTGAACATGCGATCAGCCAGAGAGTTCTCATTGAGGCTGGGCTGCACGGAACCGCATTGAGCTTGATCCGCCTTCAATTTGAGACCGTCGTGCGTGCAGAATGGGTGCTACATGGCGCGAAAGACGACTGGCTTGTTAAGTTCTCAACACCTGTGCTTGCTGGCGACCTGAATGAACCCTTCTAGGCCCACCGATCCCATCCATGCTCGACTCAATCGCACCCTATGCACCTCAAGCAGTGAGCGAGTTTCGTCGGCTTAACATGACTATGAAGGTCATGCATTCTTTCGTTCATGGCGGGGCGCATCTGGTTGTTCACGCTTTACGGGGTTATCCCCCTGAAAAACTTGTTTCAGTGATACAGAATCGCAACTTGCTTTTGCTGATGTTGACCAACGTCATCGTTATTGCCAGTCAGCAGCCAGAGCTAAAAGGTGTGGTCGGACGGCTCGGCACAGCGCACGCTGGCTGCATGCCCCCGCCCGCTATGCTTTGAGGTAATTCGAGCAGGAGTTGACGAAATCGAGACTGATAATCTGCTCACCGCCACCCCACCCTCCACCCCTCAAACTCACTAGGCCGCACCCGGTAGCGCGCAATATTGCCCTCATGCAGGCTCATCAATTGCGTTTCCACCACTTCGATGAAAGTGGGCTGATCTTTCAAGGGAACCTGACTTTCGGCAAAGCCGCGCACATAGCTGATGGCACTGGCCTTGCTCAGCCGGGTGCGCACAACGTGCGTGACAGCATCGGCAATCTGCGCGCGGTATTGCACTCTGAACGGGTCGGGCTCGCCGAGGGACTGGCGCACTGCGGAGTAGCGCGCGCAGGAGCGTTTGTAGGCCCACACAAAAACATCGCGCAACAGATCAATCTTGTTGAGTTCGTAAATGCCGATCATGGCGCTGATGTAGGTGGGCTGCGGTACATCGACAAACGACAGCGGGCACAGGTTGCGCTTGATCAGGGATATGTTGGCCGCCAGGCGAGATACGCGTTTGTTGACATCTTCAAACGGCTGCAAATAAGGTAAGTGCACCATGGCGAAGAAGGCCTGCTCAAACGGGTCTTCAATCGCGGTTGCGGTGTCAAGAATTTGCGAGAAGTTTTCTTCAATGCGCTGCGGCCCTTCAAGCGGAAGAAACACCGTTTGGCCGATGCCCACGGCGATGCTGCGCAGGCGCCCGCTGGCTGTGGGGTCTACCAGCAGGTTGTCTGACAGTAGCGCGTGAAGGTTCAGCACGGTGTAGCGGTTGAAGCCGATATCGTCTGCCGAGGCGATCAAAAACTCAATCGCCTCTTTGTGGTTGAGGATCATCTGGCCTTCTTTGGCATCGCGCCCGGCTGCGGCCTCGCCAGCAGCCAAGAGCCGTTCAGTTTCCAGCAGCGAGTAAGTGTTGCCCTCCAGGCGGCTGGAGTTCCATGACAAGTCGATCAGCAGGCGGCTGGCAATCTGGCGGGCATAGGTGCCTGCGGGCTCGTTGGCATTGACGGCCTGGCCGCTGGCCAGCAACTCCGCGCGGGTTGAGGTGGGCAGGTAGAAGGTGACGTTGGGCCGGTAGCTGTCTAGGAATGCCGAGTCGTAGCCAACGGGCTTGCGTTGTTGCAAGGGCTGGCTGACGTGCACTTCGATAGCTTTGGCTTCAGGCGACAGTGGGATGCCGATATCCAACCTCGCGCTTGCTGTCGCGGTCAATGGCGTGTTGGCCGACGGAATGGTGCCGTCGCTACGCAAATACCGTGTCGCCCGCCCAATCCCTTGTGTATGCACCCGGTGCTGGCCGATCAGGTCTGCCAGCCGACGTTGCAAAGTTCGCCGCTTGGGCCGCGCAGCCAATGCGGCTTCGATTTGCTCGATTTTTGCGCCGCTTGGAAATTGCGAAATCGCGTCTGAGACGGCGGTAAGCGCATCGACTGGGTCTGGTTTGGTCACTTTGATCTGTCGCGTAACTTGAATACGCGACATTTAACCACTAATTTGGCGCGTAAACCAGATTTACGCGCCAAAAGTATCTACTGAAGGCGTTTGCGCGCCAAATTTTGGCGCGCTTCTGCGTCATCTGCCCTTCAAAAGATTCCTATCGCATCAACGCCTCAATCTCATCCGCCTTCACAGGCACGCCGCGCGAAATCAGCTCGCAGCCTTTTTCGGTGACGATGGCA
>JANOTO010000510.1:0-3511 GCA_031416395.1 Rhodoferax sp.
TCAGAGTCATGATCCTGTTACTGTTGAATCACACGATTTCCACCGTCAAACTGATCGGATTCACATGACTCAACAACAGCTTTGCGGAAATTGCCCGCTGCCCTCAAAAATTGGCGCAGGATATAGAGGAGGAACCACCGCAGTAGGGGCAGCCGGGTTGATGGCAAGCCTGCTCGCAGGGTTCGCCGCCCAAGCGGAATCCAGAATCACCCATGGGCATGCCACGGCGAGTCTGTCGGCAAGTGTCAGCCTGGATTTTCGTGTCATCGTTCCCCGCGTGCTTTTTGTCAGCATTGGCTCAGGCAGCAACATGGCCATCAACACCACCATTGACCGGGTTGACTTCAATGTGCCCGCGGGCGATGTTGGCACCGGCAACGCCACCGCAGCAACCTCGGGCAGCGGGGCCTATCCGGTGACGGCGCGGGTTATGAGCAATGGCAACTCAGTCAGTTTCACGGCCACCGGATCGGCGGGGGGTTTGACCAGCGGCGCACAGTCGATTCCCTGGTCGCAAATCGCGCCGGTGAGTGGCGGTGCGCTGCCACATCCAGCCATCGGCACTGGCACTGCGGGCGTTGCCGCCACCTTGACCGCAAGCGGCGGCATTGTGGACAAAAGCGCCACCTGGAACTTCAGCTACAGCAACAGCAGCCCGTTGGCGGCTGGCAACTACAACGGGCGGGTGTTTTACACGGCCGCGCTGCCTTGATGCCATGCAAGTCCTCAGGCATCAATCTTGCCAACAATGAAAATCAGCGCCGTTACGATGTCACCAGCAAAGAGCAGCCCAAAAAACAGGTGTAATCTGGCGCGCGAACGCGGTCGACTCGTCAGCTCTCATCGACGTGGTTGCAGCAGCGCCACCCCCGCGCACAGCAGCAAGGTCAACGCGCCCGCACCCATCGCCCAGTTCAGCCCGTGGTGGTCGGCAATCCACCCCGCAGCCACCGGCCCCACGGCTTGCCCGATGGCGAGCACGAAGGTGAACAGGCTCATCGCCTTGGCCCACAAATGCGGCGCCAAGGTGCTGCGCGCCAGCGCCATCAACGCGCCGGGTGTCATGAAAAACGAGCCGCCCACCAACACTGCAGACAGCAGCAGCACGCCCAAATGGTTGCTCAACAAAGGTAACGCCGTGCCGATTGCGGTGCACAGCGTTGAAGCCGCGAAGGTGTGCATCGACCACCAGCGCGACATCGCCTTGCGCCACACGTAGCCCGAGGCCATCGCCGCAAAGCCCAACACCAGCCAAACCCCTACCGACACGTCAAACCCCATGCGCATCTCCTTCATCCAGGCGATCACAAACGTGATGTAAACGATGTAGCCCACGCCAAACAGAAAGTACGCGACCATGATGGGCGAGTAGTCGCGCCAGTGCAATTGCTCTGCAGTCACCGTGCTGGTTTGCCCACCGATCTGCAGCGCCAGCCGCGAGGGCGCGATGGACAGCACCAGCGCCGCCACACCCAGCACCACCCAGCCCGCTGGCCACGACCAATGCTGCCCGCCCACTGTGCCCAGCACCGGGTAGAGCAGCACGCCGCTGAGCGCAATCCCCAGCCCGCCACCCGCGTAATAGATCGCAATCGCAGCGGCAGACTGCGCCGGGTCTTTGCCGCAATACGCCGCCACCAGCGCGCCGCCACAGGCAAACACCCAGGCCGAGCCGACACCGCAGGCAAAACGCCAGAACATCATCAACGACAAATCCCGCGTCACACCGCACAGCAGCAGGGTCACGACGGTGATCGCCAATCCCGCCACAAACAAGGTTGCAGGCCGAAAGCGTGACAGCAAGAACAGCCCTGCCAGCGCACCCACGCCATAGCCCAGCGAGTTGGCCGTGTTGAGCCAGCCCGACAACGCGTAGTCCCACGCTAAATCATCCCGCATCACTGGCAGCAAGAGCGCGTAGGCAAAGCGGCCAAAACCGTTGACCACGGCGATGGCGGTGGCGAAGATCAGCGCGGCGGCGAGGGGGGTGGTTGCTGAAGCGTTCACGGGCACTGTTAAACGCTCAGTATGCCTGTAGCTGATCACGGCCCTTTGGATGATGTAACTGATTCCTTTGAGCGATCCGCCAAGCTTCGCATGGTAGTTCCGAATTACTCGGCTACCTGCGCCAGTGTTAGCCCCTGCGCCCGCGCCAAGGCGACGGCGCGCAACTGTTCATGGCTCTTTGCCCTATCAGGCTGCACTAGCCGCGTAATCCTTCTTGAGGTAAACCAGCAAATATCCGATCGCCAACGCCGCATAAATGGCGACGGCTAGCCAACCCATCGGCCCACTGATTTGGGTCATGACAGCACGAAGGCTCAATGCTGCGCCAACGGCGAAGGCCACCAGGTTAGCCAGGACAACTGAAGATAGTGAATTCAAGCTTTGGAAGTCCCGGGCTTTCCAGGCAATGATGGCGGTGGCGATAAGTTGCGCGCCGAACAACTGGCCCATCAACTCTGCGCCGGGGCTGCCACCGATCTGGTAGAGCGCAAGTAGCTGAGCAGGAAGCAAGATGAAACCAAGGCCATGGCCGAAGGACAAGACCGCGTTGATGGTGAACAGAAGGCGGGCATTCATAGGTTCTCCTTTGTAATGGTAATACAGTGTTTGACGTGAGGTACGCGTTTGTGCTGCCTACCGAAGCAGCCTCCCAAAAAGTGAACAATTGCACGCTAGTAGTTGAACATGCGGTCGTGGTCAAGGGCGAGCTTCACCAGCACGTTTGGCATGGCGAACTCTGCGGGCTTTCCAGCAAGATCGGACTCCGTAACGCCGCGACTCTTTGCCGACATTCCTGAAACATAGAATTTGACTCCCCCTGCACAAAGGGCGTCGAAATGCTCACGAAGCCGCCCTGTTCCGAGACCGACCAACGAGTCCAGAACGGCATCTCGTATGAGTTGGGCGGCGTCGCCGGCAAGAAACACCGATACCGTGTGGCCCTCCTCTAGGGCTGCTTTGGCGACTAGCAGTGCCAGGGCAGCCCGCGTCGGATTCTCGGGGCCGTGGGTCGCGTGAACCAGGATTTTTGCCATTTGGATCTCCATGGTTGGTTGAGAGAGCGGATACGGTTCGAACTGGTACGAAGACACCCAACAAGATGTAAACAAATTATGAACGCAATGGTGACATTTGTTGGTTTTTGCGCATCATCAATATTGATGATGAATCGGACTCAGCTCAAACCTTGCGCCCCCTCAATCAAAAACCGCACCCGCCGCACACCGTTCCACTCATCCGCATCCAGCCGAAAGGCCAAGTTCACCCGCGCAGGCAGCGGCTCGGTGTGGCCGAACCAGATGCCGTCGATGGGGCTGCCCTGGTGCTTGAGTTTGACGGCCAGGTGCTTCTCGCCCACCAGGCGCTGCGAGACGACCTCTACCACTTCGCTGAACGTCGGCGCGGCAAAGCCTTGGCCCCACACCTCTTTGTGCAGCGTGTCCACGAGGTCGATGCGGCGGTACTCGGGCGCTAGGGGGCCGTCGGTGTCCAGGCGGCGGGTGAG
>JANOTO010000511.1:0-1504 GCA_031416395.1 Rhodoferax sp.
GCCCGCGATGAGCACGCCATCACCACCGGGCGCGACAGGCCCAGCCTGAACCCAATCAGCAAACGCCAGCGCTTCTTTCTCGAATGAGGCTTGGGTGCCCAAGCGGGCGGGATCGATCAGAACGGTCAACATGCCGTTGAACACGGCGCGCTTGAGCGGCGCGATTTTGTGGCACGTGCCGCCACCGGTGAGCGCGCCGCCCAAAAGCTCGCTGGCCACGGCCAAGCCGAAACCTTTGTGTTCGCCAAACGTCATCAACGCGCCGAACAGTCCGTTACTTTGGGGCACGACAACCACGCCTGGGTCGGTGGTGGGGTTGCCGTGCTCGTCAATCAACAAACCCGGTGCCACGCGCTCGCCTTTGTTGTAGGCCACGCGCATCTTGCCTTGGGCTTGGCGGCTGGTGGCGAAGTCCAAAATGAAGGGCTCACGGCCTTTCAGCGGCACGCCGATGCACACCGGGTTGGTGCCAAAGCGGCCATCTGCGCCGCCCCACGGAGCTACCGCCGGACGCGATAGCACGTTGACAAAGTGCATCGACACCAAACCTTGCGCCACCGCCATCTCGGCAAAATGGCCAATGCGGCCCAGGTGATGCGCGTTGGCAAGCGTCATGATGCAGCTGCCGTGCTGCTTGGCGCGCTGCATTCCAAGGTGCATGGCCTGCTCGCCCACAACCTGACCAAAGCCGCGCTGGCCGTCCAGCGTCAGCATCGTGCCGATGTCCAGGTTGACCGTGGCAGCCGTGTTGATCTGCAAGCCGTCTGGCTCCAAGGCCGCATCAACATAGCGCGGCACCATGCCCACGCCGTGCGAGTCGTGGCCGCTTAAATTGGCCATCACCAAGTTAGACGCGACGGTTGCGGCTTCAGCCTCGCTGCTGCCAAGCGCTGTGAAGATGCGGGTGATCTGGTTTTGTAGGTCTTGGGCGTTGAGTGTTTTATCCATATTGATCCAATAAGTATTCCATTACATGACTGCGCCGAGCTGCCACGGCACAAATTCGTTCTGACCATAGCCGTGCTTTTCGCTCTTGCTTAAGGCACCTGACGCGGTGGCCAGCACCAGCTCAAAAATCCGCTGACCCATCTGCGCCACGTCGCTGGTGCCGTCGACAATTTCGCCGCAGTTGATGTCCATGTCCTCCTCCTGCTTGCGCCACAGCGCGGAGTTCGTCGCCAGCTTGAGCGAGGGTGACGGCGCACAGCCATAAGCCGAGCCGCGCCCGGTGGTAAAGCAAATCATATTGGCACCGCCCGCCACTTGGCCTGTGGCACTGACGGGGTCGTAGCCCGGCGTGTCCATGTAGACAAAGCCTTTGGCTTTGACGGTTTCTGCATACTCATACACCGCCTCCAAATTCGTCGTGCCGCCCTTGGCGACGGCACCGAGCGATTTTTCAAGAATGGTGGTGAGGCCACCCGCCTTGTTGCCAGGCGACGGATTGTTGTTCATCTCGCCTTGGTTGATGGCGGTGTAGTGCTCCCACCATTTGATGCGGGCG
>JANOTO010000512.1:0-2964 GCA_031416395.1 Rhodoferax sp.
CGGCACCGATTGGCTTGAGCGGCGAGCAGGTCTACGCCGTGCGATTCTTGGGTGCACGCGCCTACGTGGTGACGTTCCGGCGGATCGACCCGCTGTATGTGCTGGATTTGGCCGATCCGCTGGATCCCAAAGTTAGCGGCGAGCTCAAAACCAATGGCTACTCCGACTACCTGCTGCCCGTGGGGCCAGACAGCGCGGGCCTGCTGTTGGGTGTGGGCAAAGATGCCACCGCCGAAGGCCGCGTGCAAGGCGTGAAAGTGTCGCTGTTTGACGTGAGCAACGCCGCAGCTCCCAAAGAGCTGGCTACCCGTGTCATCGGCAAAGCAGGGACGATAAGCGGGCTGGACTTTGACCGCCATGGCATCAACTTGTTCAGTGTGGGCAACACAACACGAATCGCGATCCCGATGCGTGTCAACAACACACTTGCCGCACGTTCTGGAAATGTCGAGTTCTATCGGCCCAGTGAGCAAAGCTTGGTGCGTTTTGAAGTCGATTCGGCCAGCAAGACCTTGATCGATAAACCCACCATCACCGGGCAAACCTTCAACAGCGAGTTTGCGGGCTATCAAGCATCATCTTTGGAGTTTGAGCGCAGCGTGCAGATTGACTCGAATGTCTATTACCTCGGCAGCCAGGGCAGCTTCATCGCAGCAGGCTGGTGATGCGATCGTTTAACGGAAAATTAACCCACAGGTTGATTTTTCCCTCAATTCCCGAAAAAACGACCAAATTCATAGTCTTTTAGCGTCCTGGCTCCCGGATAACGTCCACATAAAGCTATAACTAATATAGCAAATTTCAAAGCGATGCGGCAATGCTGCTTGAATCGTGACTTAATGCACAATGCGCATCTCCTGTGCTGGTAATCGAGCATTCCAAACGGTAACGCATTGGTGACAATCTTCGGCATTGCAGCTCTTTTGGGACAAAATGCCAGGATTTCAAAGACGACATTTTTTGACAGGACTGTCCGCGCTGTCCGTGTCTGCGCATGTGGCGCTGCCTGCCTGGGCGCAAACGGGCAAGATCAAGCCGCTCGCCCCCAAGTTGCGCATGATCATCCCGGCAGCCACCCGCAGCAACCTTGACGACGCCAGCCGCTCGCTGGGTGACGCGCTCCTGGGCGTGGGCTATTGCGATGAGGTGGATTACGAAAACCACGACGGCAAAGGCGGCACGCAAGGCCTGTCACTCTTCATTGACAAGTACGCAAGCGATGCCAACAGCCTGTTCGTGGGCGACACCTCGCTGGTGGGCGCGCTGGCGCTGCACAAATCGAGCGCCAGCCTCGCGCGATTGGCACCCTTGGCTCGCGTGACCAGCGACCAACTTGTGGTTGTGGTCGCCGCCAATTCGCCGATCAAGACGATCAAGGACCTCACGGGCCTGCTGGGCGCCAGCCCGCAGCAAACGCCATTGGCCATCAGCACCGCAGGCAGTGTGGATCATGTCTTTGCCAGCCTGCTGACCAAGTTCGCGGGCAGCAAACCTGAAGACGGCGTGTACCCCGCGATTGCGAGGCGCCATGAGCTGGTGGACGCGGTGCTGGCTGGCAAAGCGGCGGCGGGCGTCTCAAGCCACGTCACCTTTGCGCCGGATCTGGTCAGCAAAAAGCTGCGTGCACTGGGCGTGTCATCCAAACGGGCCGTGTTCGGCATTCCGTCTCTGCGCGAGCAGGGGGTTGATGTGGACATCACCAATTGGCGGGCCGTCTTCACCGGGCAGGGCGTGCCCGCTGCCCGCCAGGCGGAGATGCTTGCGGCCGTTAAAAAAGCCTTCACGTATAACCTGTGGATCACAACGCTCAAGCAGAGCTTCTGGGAGGCGTCCCCGCTTTACGGCCCTGACTTGGCCAGTTTTATTGACATTGACACCAAGGCGCTGCAGCTCATCACGCAACTGCTCAAGCTGAAGGTTTAGCTCAAAACTTCTCGTGCGGCGCCAGGTAGCGCCATTGCCCCAACGGCAGGTTGCCCAGCATCACGTTGCCGATGCGCACGCGCTTCAGGCCCACCACCTTTAAGCCCACCAGTTCGCACATGCGGCGAATCTGGCGCTTTTTGCCTTCGGTCAACACCACGCGCAACTGCTCGGGGTTTTGCCAGGCAACTTGCGCGGGCTTGAGGGCCTGGCCGTCCAGGCTCAAGCCGTGGCGCAGCTTGGTCAACAGGGCGGTGGGGAAGATAGCCTGCACGTTGGTGGTAATGGGGTCGTCATCGTCCATGCGAATGAGCTGGCCGGGGGTTTGATCTACTTGATTGAGCCCTACAAAGGCCACGCGCACCAGGTATTCCTTCTCCATTACCGAGTCTTCACCAATCAACTGGCGCGCCACGCGGCCGTCCTGCGTCAGCACCAAGAGGCCAATCGAGTCAATGTCCAATCGCCCGGCGGGCACCAGGCTTTGCAACTGCTTGGGGTGAAAGAAGAAGCGGGCGTTGTCGTCCACCCAGCGGTTTTGCGGCTGTACCAGGGTGATGGCGGGCAGGTGGCCATCTTCCGCCTGGCCGCTGACCAAGCCCATCGGCTTGTTGATCAAAATCGTCACCTGGTTGGCCTGCATGCCCTGCGCCTGTTTGTTGACCTCGATGCGCGCATCGTTGGTGACTTGCATCCCCATGGACGCGACTTCGCCATTCACCTTCACCCAACCCCGGCCAATCCAGTCGTCCGCTTCGCGCCGTGAGGCTATCTGCAGCTCGGCCATGCGTTTGTTCAGGCGGGTGGTAGCAGTGCCGTCGGGTGCGGTCTTGACCGGCCCAGGTTTGGCAAGGCCTTCGGGCTTCGCGATGCGGCGAAACTTCAGTGGAGTGGGAGTTGCCGGTGAGTTACGTGGCGGTACGTTTGTCATTTGATATGTGCTATATAAATAGTAGCTTAGTAGGTATATTTTACGAGAGCTAAAGTGCTAAGCGACTCTGATTTCATGAATTTGTAGTGTTTCATGGAAGTAAATTAACC
>JANOTO010000513.1:0-2025 GCA_031416395.1 Rhodoferax sp.
GATCCGTGAGTTGATCTGCCAGTTGGATGCCCAGCAGTTCTGGCAAATCCACCGCTCCACCATCGTCAACCTAAGCGCCATCGCCGCCGTGCAGCGCGACGAAATGGGCCGCCAGCGGGTGAGCTTGAAGCAGCACAAGGAAGTGCTGGAAGTGAGTCGTAGCTTTGGGCATGTGTTCAAGCATCAGTGATTGATTCACTGACTTCGTGCGTAGCGTGAGGAAAAATTAACATAGGGGTTAATTTTTTCAGAAAAATACCCAATCTGACTCAAAAAACCAACAAAATAGTGCTCTAGCTCCCGGATATATTGTATAGGTAGCTATATATATTATAGCGTTTGAAAGTTTGTGAACGGCGCATTCAACCGATCAGCCCCCAAACCCCACAGCGGCCAGCGCTTTGGCGGGGTGGATCAAGGTTCGCCGTCCATCCGCAGTTTTCTCAGCGGTGTTTTTGATGATGGCAATGGCCTGCGCAGCGGTCAGCTCGGGCTTGACGGCCAGCAGTTTGGCGGCCAGGTTGGTCACCTGTGGAGCGGACATGGAGGTGCCTGACAGTGCGAGGCGCTTGCCGCCTGGCACGAAGCTATCGACCTGGTAGCCGTTGGCATGCACCGCCACGGTGGGGCCGTAGCTGGTGAAGGCGGCTTCATCGCCGGCTTTGTCCACCGCTCCGACGGTGATCAAATTGGACAGGACGATGCTGGAGGGGTAGTTTTCATTAAAAGTTGGGTCGTTGGCCGAGTTGCCTGCCGAGGCCACAAACAGCACCTCGGGGGCACCCGCCATCGCGCCTTTGAGGGTGTCCCAGCTCATCTGGAAATACTCGCGTGCGATGGTGCGCCGCTCAGCCGCGTCTTTGCCAATGTTGCATTGTTCCAAAGCGGTTTCATAGCCGCGCACGTTGCCGCCCCAGCTCATGTTGACCACGCGCACGCCATGCTTCTGGATGTAGCCTACGTAGTCTTTGAGGTTCTGCGCCCCGCGCAGCGCGAGTTCACGCGTGGGGCAGGGGTCAGGCCGCAAGGTATGGCCAAACTCGATGCGGGCGTTGACCAGCCGGGCGTAGGGGTTGCCCGCCATGGCGATGCCGGCAACGTGCGTGCCGTGCTGGTAACTACCGGTCAGACTCAACGCCTCCAGCGCGGCTTTGTACTCATCGGGCTTGAGGCTGGAGAGATAGCGTTTGACCTCAGCCGCCTCCTCGCTGTCGATGTTGGATTGCGCGTCCGACAAGCCCTTGCTGCGGGCCTGCATTTGCGGCATGTTGGCTTGCATGTTGGCGGCAATCGGCATAAGCGGTGTGTTGGCGGGCAGGCTGTATCGGTCAAAGCCGATGAGCGCCGCATTGGCACCATCGCGCACCCGCTGGTCGGGCCACAGCGCGGGGTCTACGCCGCTGTCCCACACCGCCAGGCTCACTGGCTTGAAGCTGCGACCTGCTGGCAGCGCCACATCGCGCGCGGCCCAGATGTCAGCTTTGGCGATTTGGTTGGCCCTGAGGTAAGCGCTGTAGATGTTGACCAGCGTGTCTTTTAGCGGCAGCACATAGGTCAGGGTAAAGCGGGCGGAGACAAGCGTAGGGGCTAGGTCAGAACTCAACTCGCCGGTTTTGTCGGCCACGGGCTGCAATACCTCGCGCACACGCCCCAGCACCAGCGCCTCGCCCAGGAACTCTGCCGATGCTTTCATGCGCATGACATCGTTTTGAATCACGGCAAACGGCATGGCATCCAGCTCAGCCCGGATCAGCCGCGCCACCTCAGCCTGGTAGGTGGCATTGGGGGCGAAGTCGTATTTTTTGCCAGCCGCCACGATGGAGCGGGTGAGCAGGCCCGACAGCAGCTTGTCCGCAGGTTTGTCTTGCAGGCTTTTGACCTGTGCGGTGAGGCGCAGCGCCTCATCAAAGCGCTCGTCCAGCAGAGCAATCTGCGCCAACGTACCCAGGTATTGGCGCTGTGACGCACTCTCGGCAATGTCGTATTTGGCCAGCGCGCCGCTGTAGTCTCGCGTGATCAGTTTTG
>JANOTO010000514.1:0-2225 GCA_031416395.1 Rhodoferax sp.
CATTGACATGCTGGTGAGCGACGCGGCAACCAGGCGCCGCGTGCTGGCCACCAACCCCGCCACGCGGGTCGACATGCGCGCAGCCGCCCATGCGCTGATGGCACGCGATGGCAAGGCCGTCAGCGTGATTCGCGACAGCGCAGGTTTTGTCAGCCAGCGCGTGGTGGCGACGATTGTCAACATCGCATCCGACATCTGCCAGCAAGGCATTTGCAGCCCCTCTGATCTGGAACTGGCCGTTCAACTGGGCCTGGGCTACCCGCTGGGGCCGCTGGCCATGGGCAACCTGTACGGGCCGTCCAGCGTGCTGGAAGTTCTGTTCAACATGCAAACCGTGTATGGCGACCCGCGCTACCGCCCCAGCCCGTGGCTGCGCAGGCGTGGCGCGCTGGGCCTGAGCCTGCTGCACGAGGAAGATAATTATTAACCTGGGAGTTAATCTTATTCCAAAAAAGACAGCTTTTCGGTGGTTTCATAAACAAAATTAGCCTCTAGCTCTCGGATATATTGCATTAATAGCTATATATATTATAGCAAATAAGATTTGACACCCAAGTGACATCTACGCCTCCAGCCACGCTGTGTACCCACGACAATGATCCCAACGATCACCTCACCACCCGCGCCCCACCCGACCGCCCATGATCGACCCCATCCTCACCATTGAAGAGCGCGAAGCGATCAACTCGGGCCGCTGGTTCTCCACGCTTTCACCCTCGCTTCGGCATGACATCCTGCGCTGCGCCTACGTCAAACGCTATGCGGATGGCGAGCTGATCGCGGCGCGCGGCGACCCACCCGAGGAGTGGATTGCCTGCGCGCGCGGTGCGGTGCGGGTCAGCTCTACATCAATCTCGGGCAAACAGATCACGCTGACCTACGTTGAGCCCGGCATCTGGTTCGGCGACGTGTCCATCTTCGACGGCGACCGTCGCACGCACGATGCCTACGCACACGGTGAGAGCACGATTCTGTGCGTCGCCAAGGCCGACTTCCGCAAGATTCTGGCCAACCACGTCGAGCTGTACGAAGCCATGCTGCGCCTGCACGCGCGGCGTATCCGCCAGCTTTTCGGATTGGTCGAGGATCTGAACACCCTGCCCTTGCGCGCACGCTTGGCCAAGCAGTTGATTCACCTGGTGCGCAGCTACGGTGTGCCCAGCCTGTCGGACGCGCGGGAAATGCGCATCAGCCTGCAACTGGCGCAGGAAGAGCTGGCGCAGCTCTTGGGTGCATCACGCCAGCGCGTCAACCAAGAGTTAAAGGCGATGGAGCGCGAAGAGGCGATTCGCATTGAGCCCGGCGGCCTGGTGGTGCGCAACCGTGAAGCCTTGATGCGTATTGTTGAATCTGACAACCACTAACCAAGACACAATAACCGTTATGGCTGATTACGATCATTTTGTGGGCACGCGTGCCGTCTCTGAAAAAAACGCTTTTGATGTATCGGCGTTGACGCGCTGGCTGGACTCAAACCTTGACGGCTTCAAAGGGCCACTGACGGTCGAGTCCTTCAAAGGCGGCCAGTCCAACCCCACCTACAAGCTCGTCACGCCCGCCAAAAGCTACGTGATGCGCGCCAAGCCCGGCCCCGTCGCCAAGCTGTTGCCATCGGCTCACGCGGTGGAGCGCGAATTTGCCGTGATGAAGGGCTTGGCAGGCACAGGCGTTCCGGTGCCGCAGATGTATTGCTTATGCGAGGACGAATCCGTTATTGGCCGTGCCTTCTACATCATGGAGTACATGCAAGGTCGCGTGATGTGGGATCAAACCCTGCCGGGCATGACCAAGGCCGAGCGTGGCGACATATACCGAGAGATGAACCGCGTCATTGCCGCGCTGCACACCGTCAAGTTCGCCGCCCAAGGCTTGAGCGGCTACGGCAAGCCTGGCAATTATTTTGAACGCCAGATTGGGCGCTGGAGCAAGCAGTATGTGGCCTCCGTCACGCAGCCAATTCCTGAGATGGATCAGCTCATGGCATGGCTGCCCCAGCACATCCCCGCAATGGCGCGCGATGAATCGATGACCAGCATCGTGCATGGCGACTTTCGGCTCGATAACCTGATGTTTCACCCGACCGAACCGCGCGTGATTGCCGTGCTGGACTGGGAGCTGTCCACGCTGGGGCACCCGCTGGCCGACTTCAGCTACCACTGCATGACCTGGCACATCCCCGAGGGCCTGGGGCGCGGCATTGGCGGTGTGGACATTGCGAGCCTGGG
>JANOTO010000515.1:0-32380 GCA_031416395.1 Rhodoferax sp.
CTTACACTCATATTATGAAAAAGAACCTCTGGCTGTTGGCGATCTGCCAGGGGCTCTTCCTGACCAACAACGTGGTCTTCATCGCGATCAACGGCTTGGTGGGCTTCAGCCTGGCACCGTTCGGCTGGATGGCTACGTTGCCGGTGATGGGCTATGTGGTGGGCGGCGCACTGTCCACCGGCTTGGTCGCCAAAACGCAGAAGCGGTTTGGCCGCAGAACCTCTTTTCAAATCGGCTTGGCGGTCGCATTCTTTTCGGCGCTGCTGTGCACTTACGCGGCAGTCAATAAGGACTTCTGGCTGCTGTGCACCGCAACGGTTATCGCCGGTTACTACAACGCCAACGCCGGCCTCTATCGCTTTGCCGCCGCAGAGCTGGTGACCCCAGACTGGCGCGAAAAGGCGGTCTCGATGGTGCTGGCGGGTGGCTTGATTGGTGCGGTGCTCGGCCCCAACCTCGCAGCGCAGACACGCGGCCTGTTCAGCGTGCCGTTTGCGGGCGCTTACCTCACGCTGGCCGGGGTGGCGCTGCTAGCCATCGTGCTGATGAGTTTTATTCAATTCCCGCCACCGCCCCCCAAAACAACGTCCTCAGGTGGCCGCCCGCTATCCGTCATCATGCGCCAGCCGGTGTTCATGGTCGCTGCAGCTGCGGGGGCGTTGGGCTATGGTGTGATGAACCTGCTGATGGCCGCCACACCGCTGGCCATGCAGCAATGTCAGTTGCCGTTCTCAGACGTGGCTCTGGTGCTGGAGTGGCACGTGATTGGCATGTTCGCCCCCGGTTTTTTCACCGGGCATTTGATCAAACGATTTGGCGTGCTGCCGATCATGGGCATTGGGGTGGTGCTCAACGCGCTGTGCATTTCCATCGCGCTGTCGGGCGTGGACTTGCACCAGTTCCTGGCGGCGCTGTTCCTGCTGGGCATTGGCTGGAACTTCCTCTTCACCGGCAGCACCACGCTGTCGCTGCAAACCTACACCCCAGAGGAAAAAGACCGTGCCCAGGGCGCTTTGAACTTCTTCGTGTTTGCAACGCTGGCGGTGAGTTCATTGGCCTCGGGCGTGCTGGTCACCACGCAAGGCTGGACGCTGTTGAATGTGGGCTCCATCGTCCCCGTGGTGCTGGTGGCACTGGCGCTGGGTTGGCTGGCGATGCATCAGCGGCGTGTTGCGTTGAGTGGAGCGGTTTGAGGATTGCGTCGCTAGAGCCCATATATTTTACTACAAATAATATAGCAATGTTTCTATATTATTCGTGAGCTAGATGCCGATTTAATCTATAAATTGAGTTGAAATCAGGTTTTGAGTCAATTCAGGGTGAATTAGCACTAATATTTACTACATTTGTAGTAAATATTAGGTTGAGGTCTCAAAACCGCCCGTCCAGCCAAACCTTCAGCTCCGCAAACACCGGCTCGGCCTCCAGCTCGTTGAAGATCTCGTGATAAAGCCCCTCGAAACAGCGAGATGTCACGACCGTCGCGGGGGCAAGCTCGCTAAAACGTCGGCTGCCCTGCGGGTTGACCAACGCGTCCGCACCTGCGTAAAGCAGCAAGGTGGGAGTCTTCCAGCGCGGGGCAGCGGCGAGCGCGGCGGCACCTGCATTGGCGATGAAACGGCCTAGGCGGGCGCTGATCTTGTCGTGAACCAAGTGGTCTTTGTTGTAGTCGTCGATGACGGCCTGGTCGTGCGAGATTTTCATCACGTCCAGGCCATTGCCTACGCGCAGGTTGGGCGCGATTTTGGGCAAGATGGAAAGCAGAAATTTCTGGAACGCGTTCAAGCCCGGATCCAGCGCAGGGGACGACAGGACGAGCGCATCCACTTGCCGCATGGCCCGCGCTACAAACAGGCTCGCCACCGCACCACCCATGCTGTGGCCCAGCAGAATCAGCGGCGTGCCTTTTTTCATGCGCAGGCGGGTGCTGTCCACAATGTCGGCCAAGTCGTCGATCAGGCGCTCGTCTGATGTCAAGCCACCACGCGGCCCGCCGGACTCGCCGTGGCCATACTGGTCGTAGCTGCGCACGGCAAAACCCCAGTGGTTCAAGCGGCGGGCAACGTGGTCGTAACGGCCCGCGTGCTCGCCCAACCCATGCACGATGATGACCACACCGCGCAGCGGCTGGCCAGGCTCCAGCGGCCAGTCTTGTACGGCCAGGTTGTCGCCGTCACTGGCGACGAAGGTGGACAGGGTGGTTTCAGCGGTCATGCCAGTTTGGGTGCGATGCGTTTCAAGGCAATTGAGCGATCACGTGGGCAACTGCGGCGGTGAGCTTTTTGGCATACGGAACGTGCAAAAACTCGTTGGGGCCATGGGCATTGCTGCGCGGGCCGAGCACGCCGCAGACCATCATCTGCGCTTTGGGGAAGCCTTGCGACAGCATGTTCATCAGCGGAATGGTGCCGCCTTGGCCGATGTAGCCGCAGGATGCACCAAAGTGAGCGGTTGATGCCTCGTTCAAGGCCTGCTCAAACCAGGGCGAGGTGCTCGGGGCGTTCCAACCCGTTGCACCGCTCAGGCCGTCGAAGGTGACTTTGGCCTGGTACGGCGCGTTGTCTTCGAGCAGCGTTTTGAGCTCTTGAACAGCCGTTGCCGCGTCCACCAACGGCGGCAAGCGCAGGCTGAGTTTGAAGGCGGTGTAGGGGCGAAGCACATTGCCTGCGTCTTGCAGCGCAGGAAAGCCCTCAGCACCCGTCACACTCAACGTCGGCGACCAAGTGCGATTGAGCAAACCTTGCACCGGTTCGGTGGTGGTGGGCAGCGCAAACTGGGTGGAGCCGCCGCAGTCGTAATGCGCCCAGGGGAAGCGCTTGTGAACTTCATCGCCCAGAATCGCCGCCGTGGCCTTGGCTTGCGCCAACCGATCTGCGGGTACCTCGCAATGGAAGCTGGCGGGCAGCAAGCGGCCGGTGGCGCTGTCTTCAAGCCGGTCCAGCACCTGGCGCATGATGCGAAAGCTGGATGGCACCAGGCCGCTGGCATCACCTGAATGAATGCCTTCGGTCAAGATCTCAACCTTCAGTACGCCCGTCGCCATGCCGCGCAGGCTGCTGGTGAGCCATAGCTGGTCGTAGTTGCCCGCGCCGGAGTCCAGGCAGATCACCAACGCCACATCACCCAAGCGGTTGCGACCAGGCTCGCGCAGCGCGTCTACATACGGGAGCAGATCGCGCGAGCCGCTTTCTTCGCAGGTTTCAATCAGGCCGACGATGCGCGGGTGCGCCACACCTTGGGTCTTGAGCGCCTGAATCGCTGCGACGCTGGCATACACCGCGTAGCCATCGTCGGCACCACCTCGGCCATAGAGCTTGCCGTCTTCGTATTTGGGAGTCCACGGCCCCAAGTCTGAGCGCCAGCCGCTGAATTCGGGTTGTTTGTCCAGGTGGCCATACATCAGCACGGTTTGGCCGGACGAGGCTTTCGCCGAGCCGTTGGCCGCATTTCCATTTTTACCAGTTGACGCAGGCACTTCAAAAAACAGTACCGGCGTGCGGCCCGGCAGGCTGATGATCTCAAGAGTCAACCCCTCCACTTTTTGCGCGCGCACCCAGTCGGCGGCGTTGCGCATCACCGCGTCGATATAACCGTGGGCGGCCCAGTCGGGGTCGAACATCGGCGACTTGGCGGGGATGGCGATGTAGTCGGTAATCTGCCGCACGATGTCGCTGTCCCATTGCTGGCTAACCTGGCTCAGTGCTTGGGTTGCGTTCAGCGCGAATTCGGGAACTCTGGCGTTCATGAAACACTCCTAGATTGGACAAACAATAACCAATCTAGATTATGCGTTTTCTTTCCCAAGCTCACCGCGTCTTCGGCTTAGTGGCTCTCCTGACGCTCGTTGCCTGCGCAGGCAACCCTGACGCCATTCCGGTCGGCACGAACCGTGATGCCGTGCTGTCAACCTTGGGCCAGCCCACCGCCATTTGGACCATCACCGGCGGCGAGCGTTTGCAGTACTCCAGACAGCCCGGGGGGCAGCAGGTTTACAACGTGGATTTGGACAACAGCGCCCGAGTGGTTACCGCAGCTCAAGTGATGACGCAAGCCGCGTTTGCAGCGGTTCAAATTGATGCATGGCGCACCCAGGACGTGCTGCGGGCCTTTGGCAAACCGGCGTTAATCGCCCGCGTTTACTCGTTTGACGGCATTGTGTGGAGTTACCGTTACGCCGAGCCGTTTGGGCCCAACAAACAGTTTCATGTTTTTATCGACTCAAGCGGAATGGTGCGGCGCACCCAGGTGACTGATGAGCCCGATCTGATTGACGACCGCATTGGCGCAAAGCAGTAGTCCAATCGATTCGCCTTATCAACGCAATAAAAAGTAAATCGCAATCCCATACAGGACGCTGGCGAAGACTTTTTTCAACGGCGCAATATCGATGCGGTGTGCCAAGCGCGCGCCAAACGGCGCCGTGATCATGCTGGCCATTGCGATCAGCACAAGACCCGGCAAGTACAAGTAGCCTACGGCACCGGGTGGCATCTGGGGCAGGCTCCAACCAGCCCAGATATAACCCAATGTGCCCGCCAGGGCGACCGGGAACCCCAGCGCCGCCGACGTGGCCACCGCCTTGTGAATGGTGACGTTGCTCCAGGTCATGAACGGCACCGAAATAAACGCACCACCCGCGCCAACCATGCTGGAGAGGCCGCCGATCAAACCCCCCACGCCGAGCATGCCCAAGCTGCCGGGCAACACGCGCGTGGGTTTGGGCTTGCGGTTCAAGAACATTTGTGTGGCCGAAAAGGCAACAAACAGCGCAAACAGCACCGTCAAAAATTGGGTGGGCAGGGCCACGGCAATATGTGCACCGGCCAGGGACCCGACGACGAGGCCGGGTGCCAAACTCATGACCACTGGCCATAAGACGGCGCCGCGCTGGTGATGCGCCCGCACGGACGACAGTGAGGTGAAGCAAATCGTTGCCAACGACGTCGCTACCGCCATTTTGACGAGGTGCACCTCCGGAAAGCCCTTGGCGGCAAGGATCATCGTCATGAACGGCACCATGATCATGCCACCGCCAATGCCCAAGAGCCCCGCCAGATAGCCGGTGCACAGGCCCAAAAATAGAAGCTCTGCGATCAGCAGCGGCGAGATGTCAAACATGTTGCGGTTGCAGGCTGATCAACAGCCCAGCTGCTCGGCCAATGCCAGCAGATTCTTGGCATGCCAGGTGTTCGCCGGGTTGGGTGAAACATCTTTGGGGTGCTTCACACCAAACTCGTGGGGGCGCTCGATGTAAGCGGTTTGCAGTCCGCAGTCGCGGGCTGCCGCCAGGTCATCCTGATGCGCCGCGACCAGCATCACTTCGGCAGGTTCCACATCAAATACCCTGGCGACACCCAAATACGTGGAGGGATGCGGCTTGTAGGCCCGAAACACCTCGGCGGACAAGATGCAGTCCCACGGTAATCCAGCGCGTTTTGCCATGTTGGTAAGCAGGCCCAGGTTGCCATTTGAGAGTGAGCAAATCGTGAATTTCGTTTTGAGCCGGGTCAAGCCCGCGACCGAATCAGGCCAGGCATCCAGCCGGTGCCATACTTTGTTCAGGTGGCGCTTTTGCGACTCGGTCAATTGCGTGATGTTGAATTCGCCGAGGATCTCGTCCAGGATCATGCGGTGCAGGTCGTCGATGAGCGTCCAGCCGAGCTCGCCCGACATCACGCGCTTCATCGCAGGCTGGTAGCCCGCGCGCCAGGCCAGTGCGAACTCGCCGCCGTCAACTTGCAGACCCATCGTATTCACCTCTTTGGCAATGCTGCCGTGCCAATCGACCACGGTGCCGAAAATATCGAAAGCCAGAACCTTGGGATGCAAGACAGTCATGGTTTTTTCCTTCAGACCGAAAATTTAAATACCGCCGTACCCGCCAGCAGGTTGGGCGCAAAGCGCACGCTGCGGCTGTTTTGCAGACCGAACTTGTCGGAAATTTTTAACTGATTTCGCTCGGCCAGCGTTTCAAAATCAGCAAACGTGCCGACGCGGATGTTAGGCGTGTCGTACCACTGGTACGGCAATCGCTTGGTCACTGGCATGCGGCCACGCAATACGCTCACGCGGTTCGGCCAGTGTGCAAAGTTGGGGAAGGCCACGATGCCTGCACGCCCGACACGCACCGTCTCGCGCAGCATCACCTCGGCATTGCGCAGGTGTTGCAGGGTGTCGATTTGCAGCACCACATCGAACGAGGCATCGTCAAACATGGTCAAGCCTTCGTCGAGGTTGAGCTGAATCACGTTGACCCCACGCTTGACGCAGGCCAACACATTGGCATCGTCAATCTCGACCCCATAGCCCGTGCAACCGCGCGTCGTTCGCAAGTGCGCCAGCAGGGCACCGTCGCCACAGCCCAAATCGAGTACGCGCGCGCCTTGTGGCACCAGACTGGCGATCACGTCCATGGTGGCCAATTCACTCATGACTTAGGCCCCAGCGAAAGATAAATACCGTCAAAGTAGGAGCGCACGACGCCCATATAGCGTTCATCCTCCAGCAAAAACGCATCATGCCCGTGCGGCGCGTCGATTTCGGCGTAGCTGACGTCGCGGCGGTTGTCCAGTAGCGCCTTCACCAGCTCACGGCTGCGCTTGGGGGAAAAGCGCCAGTCCGTGGTGAAGCTGACCAGCAGGAACTTCGCCGTCGCGCGGGTCAGCGCTTGGCTCAAATTACCGCCATATTGGCGTGCCGGGTCAAAATAATCCAGCGCGCGGGTAATCAACAGATAGGTGTTGGCATCAAAGTATTCGGCGAATTTGTCACCCTGGTAGCGCAGGTAGCTTTCGATTTGAAACTCGACATCCTGGGTGGAGAACTTAAAATCCTGAGAATTGCCGCCGAGGTTTTTCGACGGGCCGCCCCTAGAAAAATGCACCCCCTCGGGGGGCAGCGACGACACGGAGTGCGAGAGCGTGGGGGCCAGTTTTCTTCCGAATTTTTCGTTCATCACATCGTCACTGAGGTACGTGATGTGACCAATCATGCGTGCGATGCGCAGGCCGACTTTGGGTTTGGTCTCTGGCTTGTGCGCATCACCGTAAAAGTGCCCTCCGTTGAAATCCGGGTCAGTCGTGATGGCGCGGCGGGCGACTTCGTTGAAGGCGATGTTCTCTGCGGTGAGGTTCGGCGCGCTGGCGATCACCACCGCGTGGCGAATTCGATCTGGATATTGCAGCGACCAGCTCAAGGCCTGCATGCCGCCCAGCGATCCACCCATCACCGCAGCCAGGGTATGAATGCCCAGCGCATCCATCAGCCGCGCCTGCGAATTCACCCAGTCTTCGACCGTGACCACGGGGAAATCAGCGCCGTAGACTTGGTCGCCATGGGGTGCGTCAGGGTTCGGGTGCATCGGCCCAGTCGAGCCGAAGCACGAACCCAGGTTGTTCACGCCGATGACGAAGAAGCGATTCGTATCCACCGGTTTGCCGGGGCCAATCATGGTGTCCCACCAGCCTTCAGATTTGTCTTGCCCCTCGTACACACCCGCGACGTGGTGCGAAGCATTCAACGCATGGCAAATCAGCACCGCGTTGCTTTTGTCTGCGTTAAGCGTGCCATAGGTCTCAAAGCTCAAGTCGTAGGCATGCAGGCTCGCTCCGCTCTGCAACGGGAGCGCATCGGCAAATTGCATCGACTGGGGTGAGGCAAACATTTGCTGCAATTAATCGCTGGAAAAAACAAAACCCGGCATCGCAATCCTTAAATTAGCTGAATGAGCTAAAGGGCGAGGCCGGGTGGGCGAGCGTCTTTAGCTGAACTTATTACGCGCCCGCAAGCTGTGGCAAATCGGCGCGAAACGAGTATATCAACCCAGCAGCGCGAACAGGCCCAGCACGAGGAAGATAACGGCCGAAGTCACGTGAACTGCGCGAATCGGCACACGACGCGTGATGCGCTCGCCCAGCCAAACCACCGGCGCATTCGCCAGCATCATGCCCAGCGTTGTTCCCGCGACGACCCACACAAAAGCGTTGTACTGCGCAGCCAGCATAACGGTGGCAATCTGTGTTTTGTCGCCCATCTCCGCCAGGAAGAATGTGACGAGTGTGGTTGTAAAAACCCCGAATCGCGGGGCAGTAGCCGCTTCGTCGACATCCAGCTTGTCAGGAATCAGCATCCAAAGCGCCATCGCGATAAACGACGCACCCAGCACCCAGCGCAGCGCGGTCGGACCCAAAAACGTCGTTACCCACGCGCCCAAGGCGCCTGCCAACGCATGGTTGGCGAGTGTCGCGATCAGAATACCCCAGACGATAGGCCACGGCTTGCGAAAGCGCACGGCAAGCAGCAGGGCCAGCAACTGGGTTTTGTCGCCCATTTCGGCTAGGGTGACGATACCGGTTGAAACGAAGAAGGCTTCCATCGGTGGATGCTAACCCGCTACCTGTTGCGCCTGTATTCGGTGGGACACAAACGATTAGCTAAAAATCGCCCCCACATGGCGCGTTTTTTGCTTATATTTGGTGCGTTATTGAAAAATCAACCGAAAACGCACCAATAAAATCAATTTACTCTGGAGATTTCGTATGGAAGCACTAAAACAGGGCTCGGATGCCTTGTTCATCTTATTGGGCGGCATCATGGTGCTGGCCATGCATGCTGGTTTCGCGTTCTTGGAGCTCGGAACCGTTCGCAAAAAGAACCAGGTCAACGCACTGGTCAAAATCCTGGTGGATTTTTCAGTCTCCACCGTGGCGTACTTTTTGGTGGGCTATGGCGTGGCATATGGCACCAGCTTTTTGGTCGGCGCTGAGCAACTAGCGGCGAAGAACGGTTACGAGCTGGTGAAGTTCTTCTTCTTGCTGACGTTTGCTGCTGCGATTCCCGCCATTATTTCAGGCGGAATTGCCGAACGCGCCAAGTTTTGGCCCCAACTAATCGCAACAGCGGTCATCGTCGGTTTTATTTATCCGTTCTTCGAGGGGATCGTCTGGAACCAGCATTACGGCGTGCAGGCCTGGATTAAAGCCGCGACGGGGGAGGAGTTCCACGACTTCGCCGGATCGGTCGTTGTGCACGCTGTTGGCGGGTGGTTGGCCCTGCCTGCTGTTGTTTTGCTCGGTGCCCGAGCCAACCGGTATCGCAAAGATGGGTCGATCAGCGCACATCCGCCGTCAAATATCCCCTTTTTGGCGCTCGGCGCATGGATTTTGACCGTTGGCTGGTTTGGCTTCAACGTGATGAGCGCCCAGACCATCGACAAAATTTCCGGCCTAGTCGCCGTTAATTCGCTGATGGCGATGGTGGGCGGCACGCTGGCGGCATTGGCCTTCGGCAAAAACGACCCCGGCTTCATCCACAACGGGCCGTTGGCTGGCCTGGTCGCGGTGTGCGCAGGCTCCGATCTCATGCATCCGCTGGGCGCTCTGGTGGTAGGCGGCATGGCGGGTGCCATTTTTGTGGTGATGTTCACCCTGACACAAAACAAATGGAAGATTGACGATGTGCTGGGCGTATGGCCGTTGCACGGCCTGTGCGGCGCCTGGGGAGGTATCGCAGCGGGTATCTTTGGCAGCAAAGCCCTGGGCGGCCTGGGCGGGGTGAGCTTTTCTGCACAACTGATTGGCACGGCGATGGGCGTGGGCTGGGCGCTGATCGCTGGCTGGCTGCTCTACAGAATTCTCAAAGCCACAATGGGCCTACGCCTGTCTCAAGAAGAAGAGTTTGAAGGCGCAGATTTGTCGATTCACCGGATTGGTTCCACGCCGGACCGGGAGGTGAATTGGTAACCGTGATGGGGCTAAACGCTGTTCTGTTCCAGTCTTTTGGCATCGTGGACTTTCAGTACGTAGTGCAACGCAACACTGAACCAAGCGGGCTCTCGGATGCGCCGTCACGTCACGCTTAGCAGAATTTGGATGAAAAATTTCCGCGTGCGCACCCTATTTCAAAAAATAGTTTGTACTTTTTCTGACTTAGCGCATAATAGGGGGGTATTGCCAAGTGATTGGTATACGCGTTTGCGGTATGTAGTCAGTTTCCCGTCTGCTTGAAGTCTTGACAAGTTTGTTGTTGATAGTGGGTTGAGTGGTGATCGGACTAAATCGCGTTTTGAGTTATTTTCAGGAGTCCCTCCATGGGCAACAAACTTTACGTAGGCAACCTGCCTTATTCTTTCCGTGATGAAGACCTTCAACAGGCCTTCGCTGCTCACGGCACCGTCTCTAGCGCAAAAGTCATGATGGAACGTGACACTGGCCGCTCCAAAGGCTTCGGCTTTGTGGAGATGGGCAGTGACGCTGAGGCGCAAGCTGCTATCAATGGCATGAACGGCCAACAATACGGTGGTCGCGGTCTCGTTGTGAACGAAGCCCGTCCGATGGAGCCACGCGCTCCTCGCAGCGGCGGCTTCGGCGGCGGCGCTGGTGGTGGCGGCGGCGGTTACGGCGGCGGCGCTGGTGGTGGCGGTCGCAGTGGCGGCGGCGGTGGTGGTGGTTATGGCGGCGGCGCTGGTGGTGGCCGTAGCGGTGGCGGCGGCGGTGGTGGTTATGGCGGCGGTGGCGGTGGCCGTAGCAGCTACTAATCCATTTGCGCTGGCAAACTCACCTGCGAGTTTGCGAACCGAGTGAAAAAAGGGCCTTTAAGGCCCTTTTTTGCGTTCGCACTTATGTTGGTATCTTGCGCGCTTTTCTGGCGCGCCCCGCAAACGCGCGGTCAAACGCCCAGTTGGGCAAGATTCGCAACAGCTTGGCCACCACGCCCATTTGCCAGGGAATGACCCGGTAGCTCGTTCCGGCTTCGATGGTCTTGAACGCTAGATCCGCGAAATCTTCGGGCTGCATCAGAAACGGCATGGACATCTGATTTTGTTGCGTTAGCGGCGTGGCGATATAGCCGGGGCAAATCGTCACGACGCGGACACCGCAGCTCTTGAGCTCCAGGCGAAGGCTCTCGCAGTAAACGATCATCGCCGCCTTGCTGGGGCAATTGGCCCCGTGGCCGGCAAAGCCTCGAATGCCATTGACACTGCCAATGCCGACCAAAGTCCCTGACTTGCGCTCTTTCATTGCCGCCAGAAACGGATGAAATGTGGCGGCGGTGCCGATGTTGTTGGTGGCAAATGTCTGGGCCATAACATCCAGGTCAGCGCGCTCTGCCGTGTCCACGCCCACGCTCATGCCGGCACTCGCAATCACCACATCCGGGATACCCTGCGTTGCCAAACAGGCTTGACCTGCGGCAACGATGCTGTCTGGTTGGGCAACATCAGCGCTATAAACTGCATAGCGCTCTTGCGGCCAGCTTTGAGCGATGGCCCAATCTTCAACGGCTTGGGTGCGGCGGGCAACCAGGGCCAGATGAAAGCCCGCCTGGTAATAACGCAGTGCCAGAGCCTGGCCTAGGCCGCTGGAGGCACCGGTAATCAAAGCCAATTGGGCCATGCGTTTTCCTGAGTGAGACTATTGTGGTGCGGCGCTGGGTACCAACGTACCCTTCACACGCCCTCGAAGTTCGACCACCTGCTTGAGGTTGTCGTACTCCATCGCATCCGCCACAAAACGGTCAGTGCCCCGGGTCAGCGTGACGGGCTGGTTCGACTTGAGCTGCTCGGTCTTCATGAAGGCGTGGAGGAACTCGCCCTTGAACTCCATGCGCGGCACAGGTTTTTGACCCCCAACAGCCTCACGTACCGCCAGCGCATTGCCCATCAACTGCACCTCGCTGGCATCGGCATTGGTCACTGCCCGATTGGCGGTGACCGTAGTCAACTGCCCTTGCGTATCGAATGACCGAATACGCGCGCCTTCAATCTCCAGGGTGTCGGTATCGGGAAAGTGCTTCGCCTGCGCCCCTGAGACTTCACTCTTGAGCTTTCCAGTGGCATCAAAGGTTTTGACGGTGAACTTTTTCATGAAATAGTCAGGCTCATGCGAGGGCGGGCGCGGCGCTTCAGGCGGCGTGAACACCGGCGTGCTTCTGACCAGCCAGTAGGTGCCCAGGGCCAGTACGCCCATCAAGATGATGGGCAGGTAGATGGAAACCCGATCCCACGCCGCGCGCAGAATGCCAATCATGGGTTGCTTTGCGCCAGCAGACTCGCATACTTGCCGCTTGCCAGCAGCAGCACATCGCAAAACTCGCGCGCTGCCCCTGCACCACCGGCAGCAGCAGTTATGTGATGAGCACAGGCCTTGACCTCCGCATGCGCATTGATCGGCGCACAGGCAATTGCGCAGCGCGTCATCACTGCAAGGTCTGGCCAATCGTCGCCCATGGCGGCGGCTTGGTGCCAGCCCAGCCCGAGTTGAGCCAGGCTTTGCTCAGCGGCGGGGCGTTTGTCCTCGGTGCCAAAGTGGGCGTGTGTAATGCCCAGCGCTGCCAGACGAACGCGCAGCGGCTGGCTGTCACGCCCGGTGATGATGACGGGCGTGATGCCCGCGCGTTGCAACAGCTTCAAACCATGGCCATCCAGCGTATTGAATCGCTTGAGCGACTCGCCAGCTTCAGAAAAATACAGCCCGCCGTCAGTCAGGACACCATCAACATCAAAGAACGCGACGCGAACGCCTTGGGCTTTGAGCAACAGATCCGCGGGAAAAATGAGCGCTGGGGTCATATGACTTTCGCGCGCATCAGGTCATTGCTGTTAAGCGCGCCGCACAAGACATCGTTCTCATCCACCACCAACACGCTGGTGATGCGGCTTTGCTCCATCATCTCAACCGCTTCCACCGCCAGTGCGTCGCGCGCGATGGTTTTGGGGCCAACATGCATCACCTGCGCGGCAGTGCGGGTGCGAAGGTCAATGCCTTTCTCCACCAAGCGGCGCAGGTCGCCATCTGTGAAGATGCCCAGCACTCTCGTGTCCTCATCAACTACCGCTGTTGCTCCGAGGCCCTTGGCGCTCATCTCCCGCATCAGTTCGCTGAAGCTTGCCGATGCACCCACCTTCGGCACCGCATCGCCCGAGCGCATCACATCACTCACATGCGTGAGCAGTTTGCGGCCCAGCGCGCCACCGGGGTGCGAGCGGGCGAAGTCCTCAGCCTTGAAGCCCCGAGCATCCAGCAGCGCCACCGCCAGCGCATCGCCCATTGCCAGTTGTGCGGTGGTGCTGGCGGTGGGCGCAAGATTCAGCGGACAGGCTTCTTTGTCAACGCCAGTGTCCAATGCCACATCGGCACAGTTGGCCAAGGTTGATTTCAGATTGCCCGTCATCGCAATCAAGGGCACGCCCAAGCGCTTAAGCACGGGCAGAATCACCATCAGCTCCTCGGACTCACCGCTGTTTGAAATCGCCACGACCAGATCGGTTGGCTTGATCATGCCCAAGTCACCGTGGCTGGCCTCGGCCGGGTGAACAAACATGGCCGGCGTGCCCGTCGAGGCCAGCGTAGCCGCCGTTTTGCGACCGATATGCCCGCTTTTGCCCATGCCCATCACGACGACTCGGCCCCTGACATTGAGCATCATCTCGACCGCGCGGGCGAATTCGGCACCGACCCGCCGCCTCAGTCCCAAAATAGCGGCGGCCTCAATGTCAAACGTGTCTTGCGCCAGTTGAATGGCTCGCTCGGCTGCGGATTGAACCATCTGATTGGGTGAAGCGCTCATCAACGCATTTTATAGACACGGATGCCAAGTCAATTGCCCATAGGTCATGTCTGGAAAACACCCATCACTTCAGGTCGCATTGCTCGGTATGATGACTTCAGCAAATTTTTTTAAGGAGCCCTCACGATGAAAGCATTTCAATTTTCTGCTCTTGCGGCCGGTCTGGCCATCGTCGCAAGTTCTGGCGTCAGCCTGCCGGTTCAGGCGCAGCAAAAGTTCGTCACCATTGGTACCGGCGGTGTCACGGGTGTGTACTACCCCACAGGCGGCGCGATCTGCCGCCTGGTGAACAAAGAGCGTGCCAAACACGGGATCCGCTGCTCAGTGGAATCCACGGGCGGGTCGGTGTTCAACGTCAACACCATCAAGGCCGGTGAACTGGACATGGGTGTGGCGCAGTCGGACGTCAACTTTCACG
This sequence comes from Rhodoferax sp., assembly GCA_031416395.1. Classification (GTDB taxonomy): domain Bacteria; phylum Pseudomonadota; class Gammaproteobacteria; order Burkholderiales; family Burkholderiaceae_C; genus JANYCG01. Next base: position 13,985 of record JANOTO010000515.1, read on the forward strand.
CCACCAAGGGCAGCGGCCCGTTCAAGGATGGTGGCGCGCACTCTGAATTGCGGTCAGTCTTCTCGATGCAAGCCGAGCCGATGACGATCCTGGCGCGCAAGGAGCTCAATGCCAAGTCGTTTGACGACTTCAAGGGCAAGAAATTCAACGTGGGCAACCCCGGCTCGGGCTCACGCGCCGCGCTGGAAGAGTTTGTTGCCGCCAAGGGTTGGACGCTTAAAGACTTTGGCCTGGCCTCCGAACTCAAGGGTGACGAGTACGGCCAAGCCCTGTGCGATGGCAAGATTGATGGCTCGTGGTGGACGATTGGCCACCCTTCCGCCAACGTGCAGGACCCCACCACATCGTGCGGCGCCAAACTGCTCAACGTGACCGGGCCTGAGGTTGACAAGCTGGTGCGCGAAAAGCCGTACTACGCCCACGCCGTGATCCCCGGCAAGCTGTATCCCAACAACCCAGATGACATCAAAACCTACGGCGTGCTGGCCACGTTTGTGACATCGTCCAAAGTACCCACGGACAGCGTGTATGCCATCGTCAAAGCCGTTTTTGACAACTTTGAAGAGCTGAAGAAGCTGCACCCGGCACTTGCGACGCTCAAAGAGCAGAGCATGATCTCGGATGGTTTGACCGCACCGCTGCACGACGGTGCCGTGAAGTACTACAAGGAAAAGGGCTGGATGAAATAGCCCGCGCCAACCATTGACTCCACTCAAACGGGGAACGGAAACGCTCCCCGTTTCGCTTTCATGACCCACGTTTTCCACCGCAGCCTCAAAACAGCGCCACCCGTCGCGGTCAGCGGAAGCGGCATCACGCTGACCGACGCGCAAGGCAAAACCTACATCGATGCCTCGGGCGGCGCAGCCGTCTCTTGCCTGGGCCACGGCCACCCGGACGTGCGCGCCGCCATGCACGCGCAGATTGACGAGATCGCCTACGCGCACACCAGCTTCTTCACCACCCGCGTCGCCGAAGAGCTGGCGGATCTGCTGATTGCCGCGGCCCCCAGCGGCTTGAACACGCCCGATTCGAAGGTCTATTTCGTCAGTGGTGGCTCCGAGGCGATGGAAGCCGCGTTGAAGATGGCGCGGCAGTATTTTGTGGACAAGGGCGAGCCGCAGCGCACCCGGTTTATCGCCCGCCGACAGAGCTATCACGGCAACACCCTGGGTGCGCTGGCAATTGGCGGCAACGCTTGGCGCCGTGCGCCGTTTGCTCCTATTTTGATTAATGCCACCCATGTCTCGCCCTGTTATCCGTACCGGGAGCAAGCCCAAGGCGAGAGTGATGCTGCCTACGTTGCGCGACTGGCCGACGAGCTGGATAGCGCCATGACCGCGCACGGCGAAGGCAGCGTGATCGCCTTTGTGGCTGAAACCGTGGGCGGCGCAACCGCCGGTGTGCTCACGCCCGTGCCGGGCTACTTCAAAGCCATGCGCGAGGTGTGCGACCGCCACGGGGCTTTACTGATATTGGATGAGGTCATGTGTGGCATGGGTCGCACCGGCTCATTGCACGCCTGCACGCAGGAAGGCGTGTCACCAGACCTGATGGCGATTGCCAAGGGGCTGGGCGGGGGTTACCAGCCGATAGGCGCGGTGCTGGCATCTGCCGACATCGTCAACGTGTTGCACAGCAAGACGGGTTACTTTCAACATGGGCACACTTATTTGGGCCATTCGGTCGCCTGCGCGGCCGCCTTGGCGGTGCAGAAGGTGATCGCGCGAGATGGTCTGGTCGACAAAGTAGCGCGCGACGGTGCGTGGTTTGGCGCGGCCTTGCGCACCGCGTTTGGCCAACACCCGCGCGTGGGTGATATTCGCGGGCGGGGCTTTTTTTGGGGCTTGGAGTTCGTCAAAGACCGTGCGAGCAAGACACCCTTCCAAGTCGAGCGGCAACTGCATGCCCAACTCAAACGCGCGGCGATGGCGCGCGGGTTGATGGTCTACCCGATGGGGGGCACGGTGGATGGCGTGTTGGGCGACCACGTTCTACTGGCCCCGCCCTTCATCGCCAGCCGTGAGGAGTTGACGACCATCATCGAACGCCTGAGTGCAGCGGTGGATGAAGTGACGCAGAAATAACAGTAAACACCTATCTACAAAAATAAGGCAGCCCGATGAGCGATCTCAAAAAGCACTCCACCGACGAGTTGGAGCAAATCGTCAAAGAAGCCGACATTGGTGGGCGGGAACCCGCTGGCAAAGTGGGCTTGCTGCTGGCGATTGTTGCCGCAGCGTGGTCGGTGTTCCAGCTTTGGTACGCATCGCCACTGCCGTTCACCTTTCGCTGGGGCATTTTCAACGACACCGAGGCGCGCTCGATTCACCTGGCGTTTGCGACGTTTTTAGGCTTTATCGCCTACCCGGCGTTCAAGTCTTCTTCTCGCACCACGATGCCGTTGACGGACTGGCTGCTGGCGCTGGTCGGCGCGTTCTGCGCGGCCTATCTTTTTATCTTTTACAACGAGCTGTCAGCCCGTCCTGGCAAACCGACTCCGTTTGATATCTGGTGCGGCATCGTCGGCGTGGTCGTCATGCTGGAGGCCACGCGGCGCGCGATGGGCTTTGGCATGCTGGTGACCACCGGCGTGTTTCTGGCCTTTGTGTTTTTGGGGCCGTTCATGCCCGATGCCATCATGCACAAGGGTGCTTCGGTCAGCCGTTTTATCTCGCACATGTGGCTCACGTCTGAAGGGGTTTTTGGCGTGGCGCTGGGTGTGTCGGTGCAGTTCATCTTTCTGTTTGTGCTGTTTGGCACGCTCTTGGATATTGCGGGAGCAGGCAACTACATGATGCAGATGTCGCTGGCGATGCTGGGGCACCTGCGCGGCGGGCCGGCCAAGGTGGCCGTGGTGTCGTCTGCGCTCAACGGCGTGGTGTCGGGCTCATCGGTGTCCAACGTCGTATCGGGTGGCATCTTCACCATTCCGATGATGAAGCGCACCGGTTACTCGGGCGTGAAGGCGGGTGCGATTGAAGCGGCATCGTCCGTCAACGGGCAAATCATGCCGCCGGTGATGGGTGCAGCGGCCTTTCTGATGGTGGAGTACGTCGGTATTCCCTACAGCGAGATCATCAAGCACGCCGCGCTGCCCGCCATCATCAGCTACATCGCGCTGTTCTACATCGTGCATCTGGAGGCCCTCAAATACGACATGCAGCCGATCAAGCGCGACCGCATCCCGCCGTGGACAGAGCGGCTGATGGGTTGGGGGCTAGGCTGGGGCGGCACCGCAGCAGTGATTGGCACCATCTATTTCCTGATTCAAGGCGTGCGCGCACTGGCAGGCGAGCAGGCGGGTTGGGTGCTGGCGGGCATGTGCGTGGTGGCGTATGTTGCGCTGATGGCTTACTCGTCGCGCTACCCCGACGTGCCGATGGACGACCCGACGCAGGAGATCACCCACCTGCCCGACACCTGGCCCGTCGTGCGTGCGGGGCTTTACTTCTTCATTCCACTGATCATCTTGGTGTGGATGATGACGGTGGAGGAGTTATCGCCCGGTCTGTCGGCCTTTTGGGCGACGCTGTCGGCCATCGTGCTGGTGGTTTTTCAGCCCGCCATGAACGCCTGGATGCGAAAGGCGGGCACCGTTGCGGATGGTTTCAAAGTCGGCTTGGCCAACCTGTGGAAAGGCCTGGTGCTGGGTGGTCGCAACATGATCGGCATTGGCGTGGCCACCGCCAGCGCGGGCCTGATCGTAGGAGCCATCACGCTGACGGGCATGGGCCTGATGATGACCGAGTTTGTCGAAGCGGTGTCCGGCGGCAATGTGTTGATCATGCTGATCCTGACCGCCTTCGTCTGCCTGCTGATTGGCGCTGGCGTGCCGACCACCGCCAACTACATTCTGGTCGCCACTTTGATGGCACCCGTGGTGGTGGAGCTGGGTGCGCGCAGCGGTTTGATCATTCCGCTGATTGCGGTGCACCTGTTTGTGTTCTATTTCGGCATCATGGCGGATGTGACGCCGCCGGTGGGGCTGGCATCGTATGCGGCGGCGGCGATTTCGGGCGATGACCCGAATGCGACGGGCTGGCAAGCCACCTGGTACAGCTTTCGCACCTCGGTGCTGCCGTTTGTGTTTATCTTCAACCCGGCGCTGCTGTTCATCGGCGTCAGCAGTATTTGGGAGGTGGTGCTTGTGTGCGTGACGGGCACCATCGCGTCATTGCTATTCGCAGCGGCCAGCATGGGCTGGTTTCGAGTGCGATGTACCTGGCTTGAAATTGGTTTGCTGCTGGCGGCAACCTTCTTCTTTTTCAGGCCAGACTGGGTCATGGATCGATTTCACGTGAAGTACGTGTCCGCGCCCGCCGCCGATGTCTTCAAAGTGGCCGATAGCCTGCAAAAAGACGATTGGCTGATTGTGCGCACCAAGGGTGAAAACCTGGAAGGCGAGGTGATCAGCAAAACCCTGGCGATCCCCATGGGCGAGGGAAAAGACGGGCGCGAGCGCATCAAAAATGGCGGCGTGACGCTGGCGCAGCTCGGCGCCGATATCGAGATCGCGCAAGTGAAATTTGGCAGCCGCGCCAAGAAGCTCGGGGTGGATCAGGGCTACAAAATTCAGGACTTGCAACTGCCCAATCCGGCGCGGCCCTCCCAGTTTTGGGGCTTGTTTCCGGGCATCGCGCTGGCACTGTTGATCTGGTTTTTGCAGGGTCGACGGATGAAGCAAGGTGGCTAAGGCGCATGAATGCTATTGTTATAGTAGCTTGTTGTGCATATTATCGGAGAGCTAAAGGCCTATTTGATTGATAATATGTCTCTGAAAGGCATTTGCAGTCCGAAAAGTGCAATTTCGAGGCTATTTTTACTACAAATGTAGTAAGCGAGCATCGATTTCAGTCAAATCTGCATCGACCCACCCGGTTTCATCACGGGTCTGAAATATCTTGCTAGCATTCGCGCAGGACTCTTTCAATGAATGCGCTCGAACTTACGCTCATGTACCTCTTCGCCGCTGTGCTGGGCGTGGTGGCCTGCCGCTCGCTGAAGCTACCACCGATGCTGGGCTATTTGGCCGTGGGTGTCGTGATCGGCCCCAATGCGCTGGCGCTGGCCGAGAACTCTGCGGCGGTGCGCCATCTGGGGGAGTTTGGTGTGGTGTTCCTGATGTTCGTCATCGGGCTTGAATTCAACCTGCCCAAGCTGCGCGCGATGCGCCAACATGTGTTTGGACTCGGCCTGTTTCAGGTGGTGTCGACCATCGTGTTGACCATGGCGGCCTCGCTCACGCTGGCGGCGCTCATTCCCAAACAGTGGGGCATGAGCTGGCAAACGGCGTTGGCGCTGTCCAGCGCGCTATCGATGAGCAGCACAGCGATCCTGGTCAAGCTGATGTCCGAGCGGCTGGAGATGGAGTCTGAGCACGGCAAACGGGTGATGGGCGTTTTGCTGTTTCAGGACTTGGCCGTGGTGCCGCTCTTGGTGCTGATTCCGGCGCTCGGCGCGTCGGGCGAAAACCTGCTGATGGCACTCGGGGTGGCGGCCGTTAAAGCGACGGTGCTGATCACCATTTTGCTGGTGGGCGGACAACGCGTCATGCGCTGGTGGCTCACCTTGGTTGCGCGGCGCAAAAGCGAAGAGTTATTTGTGCTGAACCTGCTTTTGGTGACGCTAGGGCTGGCCTGGCTGACCGAGCAGGCGGGCCTGAGCCTGGCCTTGGGCGCTTTCATTGCCGGCATGCTGATCTCTGAGACCCAATACAAGCACCAGGTGGAGACCGACATCCGCCCGTTTCATGATGTGCTGCTGGGCCTGTTTTTCATCTCCATCGGCATGCTGCTGGACTGGCGCCTGGTGCTGGATCGCTGGCCGATGGTGTTGCTGCTGCTGACCCTGCCGGTGCTGTTCAAGGCAGCTTTGGTGACGGCGCTGGCGCTCGGGTTCGGGGCAACGGCAGGCGTTTCACTGCGTACCGGGCTGTACCTGGCGCAAGCGGGTGAGTTTGGTTTTGTGCTGTTGACGCTGGCGCAGCAAAACCAGTTGGTGCCGCCTGAATTACTCAACCCTATTTTGGCCAGCATGGTGCTCTCAATGCTCGCAACCCCGTTTATTTTGATGTACAGCAACCGCATCGTGATGAAGCTGGTCAGCAGCGAATGGCTGCAACAGTCGTTGCAAATGACAACGATTGCGCGCAAGTCGATCAATGCCAACAAGCACGTCATCATTTGCGGCTATGGCCGTTGTGGGCAGAACCTGGCGCGCATGCTGGAGGCGGAAAACATCCCGTACATGGCACTGGACCTCGACCCCGACCGCGTGCGCCAGGCCGCAGCGGCGGGGGATTCGGTGGTGTTTGGCGATGCCTCGCGCTTGCAGGCGCTGATGGCGGCGGGTTTGGCACGCGCCAGTGCCGTCGTGATCACCTACCTGGAGGTGCCCGGTGCCATGAAGGTGCTGGCCAACATCCGTAGCCATGCGCCGCAGGTTCCGGTGATAGTTCGCACGCAAGATGACCATGACCTGCAAGCGCTGCAAAGGGCCGGGGCCACCGAGGTGGTGCCCGAGGCCATCGAAGGCTCGTTGATGCTGGCCAGCCATGCGCTCGCGCTGGTCGGTGTGCCCATGCGCCGCGTGATCCGCATCGTGCAAGACCAGCGCGATGCGCGCTACAACTTACTCAAGGGCTTTTTTCATGGCGCGGATGATGACTCTGGCGACGAGATTCACCACGAGCGGCTGGCAACGACGACACTGCCCGCCGGGGCCAAGTCTGTCGGCCAATCGATTGGCCTATTTGCCTTGCATGCCCTGGGGGTTCGCGTCGTGAGCCTGCACCGCAGCAGCGGCAGGATATCCGCGCCAAAGGATGACTTGGTGTTGGAAGGCGGCGATACACTGGTGCTGTCGGGCAAGGCCGAGACCTTGGCCCTGGCCGAACAACGCTTGCTCAAAGGGGCTTGAGCGTAGCGTCCGCCCGCAATCCGTCTACCCCTCCACCACCATCCAGGTTGCTCTGTCGATACACCCCACCTTATGCAAAATCTCACTGTCAGCCAGTACCTTCGCGACAACATCCGCACCGTGCCGGATTGGCCTGCTCCGGGCGTGCAGTTTCGCGATATCACGCCGCTGCTGCAAAACGCCAAGGTATTTCGGGTCTTGATTGATGCATTTGTGCACCGCTACATGGAGTCGTCGATGCGCCCCGATGTCGTGGCCGGGCTGGACGCGCGGGGCTTCATTCTCGGTGCTGTGGTGGCATACGAACTTAATGTCGGTTTTGTGCCGATTCGCAAGAAAGGCAAGTTACCCTTCACGACGGTAGAGGAAACCTACGAGCTGGAGTACGGCAGTGCGACGGTAGAACTGCATACAGACGCCGTCAAACCTGGCCAGCGCGTGCTGCTGATTGATGACTTGATCGCCACGGGCGGCACGATGATGGCGGGAAAGAAATTACTGGAGAAGTTGGGTGCCAGCGTGATGGAGGGTGCCGCCATCGTGGATCTGCCCGAGTTGGGCGGGTCGCAAAAACTTCGTCAGAGCGGCTTGGAACTCTTCACGCTGGTTGACTTTGCGGGGCATTGAACAGCCAACGCCAGATACGCGCCGCCATACACGGGTCACCCGACAAAGTCAGTTCAATTCGCCGTACTGAGTGGCACCTAGCGGAACACGATCATCAGCGCCAAGTATCTCGGTGTTTTCGAACTGGGGTTGTGGGTTTGGGTTGCGCCGTTTTGATATAAGGATCTCGCCCGAAGCCGACAGGGGTGTCGCAACCGCAACCGCCGCAAATGCACTTTTAAAGGCCAACATTTCGGTGAGGTCGACCGCTTCTGGCTGACCCTGTGCATTGGATGCCAATACGGGTAACGCTGCTTGGTGCGAAAGTTTTGCCGACAGGCCCGCGGTCACATGGTCACTCAACCGCCAATAAACAGCTGCGACCAGAATCTCGTGGCGGCTTTTGGCGGTTTGGGCAATCAAGGACTCAATTTCGGCCATTCTTTGGGTGTCGATTGAGGCCTGGCTGGACAAATCCGTCATGATCAAATAACTGCCGCCGCGCGAGTCCAGAGAAAGCACTTTGAACTTGTAGCTGGCCGACAAAACGCCCGCCCGCGTCATCGCGTCACGCACCACGCCATACAGCTGCTCGCGCCGCTCAACCCGCTCCGCCCGGCGATGATTCGGTGGTTCTGGGTTGGACGCATGCGCCCCGCCATCCGCGCCGGTGCTCAAACCGCTCGCAAGCCGGACAGGCTTTTGAGCGATGCTTGAGGCCGATTTACGCGACTCTTTTTTTGAGAACCAATTGAACAGCGACATAACGGTTACTTAAGCACAGCGACTGACAATAAAGGGAGACAGCGAGAGCGAATAGATTCGATCAGGGTGTAGAAATCAGGTCACGATCAAGTCACGGAAACGCGTTTACGACGATCAACCATGCGTTTCGAGATTATCGCGCCTAACGCCAAGGACAGCGCCAAGGCCACGCGTGGCAGCTTTTGAGACATGTCGACAAAGCGCAGATACGTCAAATTCCACAGCTTGCAATTGCTCACCGCCTGCACCGTGGCATTGCGCGGCATTTGAGAGAAAAAACCCCCTTCTCCCACCGCGTTGCCGGCCTGGACAATGGCCAAATGAACACGGCCTGCTTCGTCTTCGTAATGCACGCTAAGACTGCCTGACTCCAGAAAATACAGCGTTCTATCCAATGAGCCCTGCGCAATCAACATCTGGCTTTGCGCCAATGAGAACGGCTGCAAAAAGGGGGCCATCGCCTCCCATTGAAGTGGCGTAAGCGCCTTGCCAAGAGAGTCCTCCACCGTGTTGTGGGCAACTGCGTCAACCAAGCCTCTGACGTTGTGGGTCGGTGGCAGGTTGGGCTGCGAGAAAATTGCGTTCATAGTCTTCGTACCATAACTGTATTTTGAACCGCTTGCAATCCGACGTTTTTACGTGAAAACTGATTCCATGAAATCTATCGCATTCCGACGGTAAAGGCTGCCCTCTATTTGCCGATGCAGAAGCTCGAGAAAATCACGCCCAGAAGATCATCTGCTGTGAACTCGCCCAAAATTTCACTGAGTGCATTTTGTCCCAAACGAAGCTCTTCTGCCAGCAAGTCCAAGGCTTGGGTCGTTTGCCCCAAGTGTTGATTTGCCGCTGCCAAATGCAGCGCCACCTCGTCCAAGGCCTGAACATGGCGCGCGCGCGCGATGTAGGTGCCCTCAGCGCCCGGCTGCCAACCCGCGATGTGAAGCAGCTTGGCACGTAAGTCAGCGAGCCCAGCACCTGTTTTAGCTGACAAAAGCGAGGATTGGCCGTGAAGGTGCGGGTTTTCCTTTGCAATATCTGCTTTGTTCCAGACATCAATGATGGGAACCGTTGCAGCCAGCCGCGCCTGTAGTATTTCTCGAATCCGCTCGTCGGCGATAGCGTAATCGGGCGCCTCAAACCGCGTCAGATCGTGAAGAAAAACAACCGCATCGGCTCCCCCAATCTCTTCCCACGCGCGCTGGACACCCAGCTTCTCGACAACATCCTCGCTCTCACGCAGCCCCGCCGTGTCCACCACGTGCACCGGCACGCCGTTGATCTGGATGGTCTGCTGAATTTTGTCGCGCGTTGTTCCCGCAACCGGCGTCACGATGGCCAGCTCCGCGCCGGCCAGTGCATTCAAGAGCGACGACTTGCCGGCGTTAGGCTGCCCGGCGATCACCACCTTGATGCCGTCGCGCAGCAGGGCGCCTTGGCGCGTCCTGCGCATCACCCGCGCCAGCGCTTCATGCAATGCCAGGAGTTGCCCGTGCGCATCGGCTTTTTGCAGGAAGTCGATGTCCTCCTCCGGGAAATCGAGTGTCGCCTCCACCAGCATGCGCAGGCGTACGAGGGCAGTTTTGATGTCGCCGATTTCTCTGGAGAACTCTCCGACCAGTGAGCGGCTGGCACCGCGCGCAGCGGCCTCGGTGCTGGCATCGATCAGATCGGCAATCGCCTCGGCTTGCACCAGGTCGATCTTGCCGTTCAAAAACGCACGCTGGGTGAACTCACCGGGTGCCGCCAGCCGAATCCCGGGCAGGGTGGGCAATTCCGTTTGCGGGTTTGTCGCTTGGCCCGCCTCCAAAACGCGGTCCAGCAGCAATTGCAAGACCACCGATCCACCGTGAATCTGAAGCTCCAGCACATCTTCGCCGGTATAGGAGTTAGGTGCCGGGAAGTGCAGGGCGAGCCCCTTGTCGATAAGGCCCCCATCGCTCGCCCGCAGGGGAAGATAGGTGGCGACGCGGGGCTCCAACGCCCGGCCACACAGCGCGTGAACCAGAGCCACAACCGTCGGCCCCGAAACCCGAACAATCCCGACGGCACCCCGGCCAGGTGCCGTTGCAATCGCGACGATGGGGTCTTGTTGGCGAGAAAGCACGGCTGATTACCGGGCGCTCTAGCCCGGTTTATTTGAATTTCGGCAGGTTGAACTGCGGCGGCACACCCATGCGCGTGTTGATGATCCACTGCTGCGCAATCGACAAAATGTTATTGGTGATCCAATACAACACCAAGCCCGCCGGGAAAAAGAAAAACATGATCGAAAACGCCAGCGGCATAAACCACATCAGCTTGGCCTGCATCGGGTCGGGTGGCGCGGGGTTGAGCGCGGTTTGCAGCATGGTGGTGAGTGTCATCACCAAAGGCAGCACATAGTAAGGATCCGGCGACGAGAGATCGTGAATCCATAGGGCCCAAGGCGCGTTGCGCATCTCAACGCTGGACAACAGCACCCAGTAGAGGGCAATGAACACGGGTATTTGAACCATGATGGGGAAACAGCCGCCCATTGGGTTGACTTTTTCTTCCCGATAGATCCGCATCATCTCCTGCTGCATTTGCTGTGGTTTGTCTTTCAACCGCTCACGCATTTCAGTGATTTTGGGATTGACCGCCTTCATCTTGGCCATGCTGGCGTAAGCTTTGGCATTCAACCAGTAAAAGGCGATCTTCAACAGAACCACCAAGGCCACGATGGACCAGCCCCAATTACCTATGAAGCTATGTAGCTTGTCGAGCAGCCAATACAGCGGCTTGGCCAGTACCGTCAGCCATCCGTAATCCTTCACCAGCTCCAGGCCTGGAGTCAGGGTTTCAAGTGCCTTCTCGACCTGCGGCCCGACAAGCAGGGTGGTCTCGATGGACTTGCTGTTGCCCGGCGCAATGCTGTCTAAGGGTGTGATCATGCCGACCGAGTACAGGTTGGTGTCGACCTTGCGCATGAACAGGTCGCGCTTGATGCCATCGCCCAGCAACCAAGCACTAGCAAAGTAATGCTGCACCATCGCAACGTAGCCATTCGAGGCTTGTTTTTCGATCTCTACCTTGTTCTTCTCGATGTCCGAAAATTCAACTTTTTGGTACTTTTGAGCTTCTGTGTAGACCGCAGGGCCCGTGAACGTGGAGTAGAACGACGATTCACCCGGCGGTTTGTTGCCATCGCGCACCAATTGAAGGTAAAGCTGAGGCGACACGGCCGAACTCGCGTTATTAACCACCTCATGTTTGACAGCTACCGCGTAGGAGCCACGCGAGAGGGTGTAGGTCTTGATCAACTTCACGCCACCTTGCTCTGGCGATTCAAACTTGACCACCAGCTCGTTGCTACCGTCTTTGAGCACCCGCTCTGCGGGTATGGCCGTCATGATGGCTTTGTGCGTTGGAAAACTGCCGCCCGCCGCGCCTGCGATCAAGCCGGATTGCGCCAGGTACGTGCGGTCTTTGCTTTCATCGAGCAGCACAAAATTCCGCATCTTGTCTTCCATGTCGATGTGCTTGACGAACTCCGTCTTCACGACAGAGCCACCTTCCGTGTCAAACGTCATCTTCAGGACGTCGGTGGTGACGACGATGCGCTCACGCACCGCAGCGTTTTGAACCGTCGTGGTTGCTGCCGCTCCTGCAGGCACACCCGCATTGGCCGCGCCTACGCTTGCGCCTGTGGGCGTTGGCACGCTCGAAGGTGTCACTGCCACAGGGCCGGTAACCGCTGGTGATGATACTTTGGCTGGACTGGGCAAAAATGTGGCTTTTTGGCCGTTGTAGACTTGCCATTGATCCCACAAAAGAACCATTGAAAAGCCAAAAATCACCCACAGAATGGTGCGCCGAATGTCGTTCATGAAGAGGATTTCTGAGAAGGTGAGGAAAAAAGGCGAGAAAAAAAGCGCGGGCGCTCAACCGTAACTGGATCATGTCCGCCCACACACCAGGGCTGGCAGCGCGCCAGACGCGACAACGTCAAATAGCTTCCTGCAGCGGCACCATGCCGCTCAAGCGCCTCTATGCTGTAGACCGAGCAGGTGGGAGCAAAACGACAAGCCGAGCCCAGCCATGGACTCAACAACAGCCGATACGCTTGAACAAACCCGATCAAGATGCGTTTCACCATCACGAAATAGCCTGCCTCGATGATGTGGAAGTTGGAATCGGCTGCTGCGGTTGCCCCCACGTGTGGGCGGTGCCAATGAGCTGATGCAACTCCAGTCGCACTACAGATTTCAGGACTGCGGACGTCGCGCTCACAAATTGGGTTTTGCTAAAGTCGCGTCGAAGTCGAACCACATAGGCGGCCTGAGGCAGCTCACTGTGAGAAAGAATGGTGTAGGCCTGTCGCTTGATCATATTTCGAGTAACGGCTCTTTTGGCCCAGCGCTTGGGAACCATCGCGCCCAGCCAGACATCAGCGCTGCCATTGACTGCCGCGTTAGGGCCGCGTGGATGCGTCGCCAATTGGTGCAACGCAAAGTGAGCCGTCTTGGAAACAATGCGACCCGCCAATACCGCCTGAAACTCGGCGCGTGACTTGAGTCGCTGCACTACTTTCCAAAGCCAATGGTAGAACGCCAGAACAAACGCTTGGTGAGCTAGCTTAACTCGCCTCAACCTGCTGAAAACTACCTGACCGCGTTCCGGGAGGCTAGACCGCCAGACGCTTGCGACCTTTGGCGCGTCTAGCGTTGATTACGGCTCGACCGCCGCGAGTCTTCATGCGAACCAGAAAACCGTGTGTGCGGGCGCGGCGGATTTTTGAGGGTTGGTAAGTGCGTTTCATTTTTAAAATCCAATAGTCAGGGTCAGCCGTACAGGCAAGCCCTCCATTATCGCCAAGTTCGGCGAATTCGGCAACCTTTTGATGGCACGATTGTGATGTGGCTTTTAAAGTCGAGCTTCACCTCTCAGTTTTGGTTGTGTCCTCGCTCATCTTTTACTTGAAAATTTTGTGGATAACGTTTTGATAAGTTACAATTCGAGTTCATAATTCCAAAAACTGTCCACAGACTTTTCACGCATCATGAATGACCGACCGCAGGCGGCTGACAGTGGGGCTTTGATGCCGTCGTCGAGTCACACCCCAAGTGGAAGTCTTTGGCAAACCTGCGTGGATCAACTGGCGCAGGAGTTGCCAGAGCAACAGTTCAACACGTGGATCAAACCGCTGTCGGCCATTGTTCAGGAAGACCTGAGCAAAATCACCCTCCTGATCGCCAACCGTTTTAAGCTTGATTGGATTCGAGCGCAGTACAGCGGGCGCATCGCGAGCGTACTGGAGCGAATTTATGGGCAACCCATCACCATTGAGTTAGTGCTTGCTCCTAAGGAGCTTCCCGCACGCGTTATGTCTACTTCAAGGATCTCAGGGGGTATGACCGCTGAGGAGCCGACCGAGTTTGGCGAAGAGCGAGCACTCGCCGGTTCAAAAAACAGGTTGAACACGGGTCTCAATTTCGACAACTTGATCGAGGGAACGGCCAATCGCATGGCACGAGCCGCTGCTTTGCATGTTTCCGGCACGCCTGGTCATCTGTACAACCCGCTTTTTATCTACGGCGGAGTAGGCCTTGGTAAAACACACTTGATGCATGCGGTGGGTAACAAACTTCTACAGGACAAACCCGCAAGCAAGATCCTCTACATCCATGCTGAACAATTCGTGTCTGACGTCGTGAAGGCCTACCAACGCAAGACTTTTGATGAGTTCAAGGAAAAGTACCATTCGCTGGACTTGCTGTTAATTGATGACGTGCAGTTTTTTGCCAACAAGGAACGCACCCAAGAGGAGTTCTTCAACGCTTTTGAGGCGCTGCTGGCTAAAAAGTCACACATTGTGATGACCAGTGACACCTACCCAAAGGGTTTGAGCGATATCCACGAGCGCTTGGTGTCGCGGTTTGATTCCGGTTTGACGGTAGCCATTGAGCCGCCCGAATTGGAGATGCGCGTTGCCATTCTGATCAACAAGGCGCGTGCTGAAAGCACGGAAATGCCCGAGGACGTGGCATTTTTTGTCGCAAAGAATGTGCGCTCCAATGTTCGTGAGTTGGAAGGCGCATTGCGTAAAATTTTGGCCTATTCCCGGTTCAACCTGAAAGAGATTTCGATTCAGTTGGCCAGGGAAGCCCTTCGTGATTTGCTGTCGATTCAGAATCGCCAAATTTCGGTAGAGAACATTCAAAAAACTGTTGCTGACTATTACAAAATCAAGGTCGCCGACATGTACTCAAAGAAACGCCCGGCCAGCATTGCCCGGCCGCGGCAAATCGCGATGTACCTTGCCAAGGAGTTGACGCAAAAGAGTCTCCCCGAAATTGGAGAATTGTTTGGTGGACGCGATCACACCACCGTACTGCATGCGGTGCGCAAAATTGGGGGTGAACGCCAGCAATTCATCGAGCTCAACCAGCAACTTCACATTCTTGAGCAAACGCTCAAAGGTTGACAGGTCTAATATGAAGCCTGCCTATCATGACAATCAGGCCCGCGTGTTCGCAGAGGTCATCTTGCACACTTCTGACCAAGGCGAACTTGAAAATGAGAAGGGTGGGGATAACTTTAGTGGAAACTCATGGTTATCCACAGCGGTTGGCTAATGTTAAAAGTTGTTCTCTTTTGCGTGACACTAAAATACGGGGCTGTCCACAGCATTCAAAGTCATGCAAGTGCTTGATCAAAAACAGAAAAATAGGGCTTTCCACACAAAAGTAAGCTCTCTATCTACTACTACTACTTTAAATTAAAGAAAATAAAGAAGAGGATGACATGATTGTTCTGAAGGCAACTCAAGAAAATTTTTTGTCGGTTTTGCAATCGGTGGCTGGCATCGTTGAGCGACGCCACACCCTGCCTATCCTTGCCAATGTGCTGATCCGAAAAACCGGGTCCACTTTGCAATTGACCACGAGCGATCTGGAAATTCAAATTCGTACCTCGGCGCAGCTGGACGGGGACAGCGGCAATTTCACCACCACCATTGGCGCGCGAAAGCTCATCGACATTCTGCGCACCATGCCGGCTGATCAAACAGTCTCGCTGGAGTCCAGCGCGGCCAAGGTCATTTTGAAGGGTGGCAAGAGCAAGTTCACGCTACAGACGCTGCCAGCAGAAGACTTCCCGCTGGTGCAGGAATCGGCCAACTTTGGCCCTGTTTTCAGCGTCCCCCAAAAGACCTTGAAGGACCTGCTAAGTCAGGTGTCGTTTGCGATGGCGGTGCATGACATCCGCTACTACCTTAACGGCATTTTGTTTGTCGCCGAAGGCAAGCAATTAAGCTTGGTGGCTACTGACGGGCATCGGCTGGCGTTTTCCTCGGCGACCCTGGATGTGGAAGTGCCGCGCCAGGAGGTGATCTTGCCGCGCAAGACTGTGATCGAGATGCAGCGCTTGCTCAGCGACGCAGAAGGTGCGATCGAGATGCAGTTTGCCAACAACCAGGCCAAATTCAGTTTTGAGGGCATGGAGTTCGTGACCAAGCTGGTCGAGGGCAAGTTCCCCGACTACAACCGTGTCATCCCGAAGAACCACAAAAACATCATCAGTTTGGGCCGTGTTGCGTTGCTGGCATCATTGCAGCGCACGGCGATTTTGACGAGTGACAAGTTCAAGGGCGTGCGCCTGAACATTGACCCCGGCACGCTGCGCGTGGCTTCTAACAACGCCGAGCAGGAAGAGGCGGTGGATGAGCTGGACATTGATTACGGCGGTGACAGCATCGAGATTGGCTTCAACGTCACCTACCTGATTGACGCGTTGACGAACATGACGCAAGAGATGGTCCGCATTGAACTGTCTGACTCCAACAGCTCAGCACTTTTGACAATTCCAGACAACGCAACGTTTAAGTACGTCGTGATGCCAATGAGAATTTGAGCCGACCAAACGAGTCGCGCCATTAGACGCAAACCCTCGATCCGTCGGGGGTTTGGTCATTAGAGAGTTTGAAAAATCGAGAGAATAGTTTCCCATGACCGAAGAAAACAAGCCTGCACCGACCCCCGAAAAGCCGGATGAAACCATTCGCACTGGGGAAAGCTCGGCAGAGAGTTCCAATTATCAGCCTACCATTGACACCAACCAGGCCGGCGCGACGGAGGCCTATGGCGAAGGGTCGATCCAGATTCTCGAAGGCTTGGAGGCCGTGCGCAAGCGTCCTGGCATGTACATCGGCGACACCTCGGATGGCTCGGGCCTGCACCACATGGTGTTTGAGGTGGTGGATAACTCGATCGATGAGTCACTGGCGGGGCATTGTGACGATATTTTGGTCACCATCCACACCGACAACTCGGTCAGCGTGGTCGACAACGGTCGTGGCATTCCCACTGGCTTGAAGATGGACGACAAGCACGAGCCCAAGCGCAGTGCAGCGGAGATTGCGCTGACCGAATTGCACGCCGGGGGCAAGTTCAACCAGAACAGCTACAAGGTGTCCGGTGGTCTGCATGGCGTGGGCGTGAGCTGCGTGAACGCGCTCTCCAAAATGCTGCGCTTGACGATTCGCCGAGATGGCAAAGTGCACGTGCTGGAGTTCAGCAAAGGCTTTGTGCAAAACCGCATCACCGAGACGGTGAACGGCATCGAAGTCTCGCCGATGAAGGTGATTGGCGACACTGAGAAGCGCGGCACCGAAGTCCACTTTCTGCCTGACACTGAAATCTTCCAGCAGAACAGTGATTTTCATTACGAAATTTTGAGCAAGCGCCTGCGCGAGCTGAGCTTTTTGAACAATGGCGTACGCATTCGCCTGAAGGATGAGCGCACCGGCAAGGAAGACGACTTTGCAGGTGCAGGCGGCGTCAAGGGATTTGTGAACTTCATCAACAAGGGCAAGACGGTGTTGCATCCCAACATCTTCCACGCCATGGGTGACCGTCAGAGCGACCAGCAAACCAACATTGGCGTCGAAGTGGCGATGCAGTGGAACAGTGGCTACAACGAGCAGGTGCTATGCTTTACCAACAACATTCCGCAGCGTGACGGTGGCACCCACTTAACCGGCCTGCGCGCGGCCATGACCCGCGTTATCAACAAGTACATTGACGACTCCGAGGTGGCAAAAAAAGCCAAGGTCGAAGTGACGGGCGATGACATGCGCGAGGGCCTGACCTGCGTGCTTAGCGTGAAGGTGCCCGAGCCTAAATTCAGCAGCCAGACCAAGGACAAACTGGTCAGCAGTGAAGTGCGTGGCCCGGTGGAAGACATCGTCAGCAAGCTGCTGTTTGACTACCTGCAAGAGCGCCCGAATGACGCGAAAATCATCGTCGGCAAAATTATCGAAGCTGCCCGCGCCCGCGAGGCGGCTCGCAAAGCACGTGACATGACACGACGCAAGGGCGTGCTGGACGGCATGGGCCTGCCCGGCAAGTTGGCCGACTGCCAGGAGAAAGACCCGGCGCTGTGCGAGATTTACATCGTCGAGGGAGACTCCGCCGGTGGCTCGGCCAAGCAGGGCCGGGATCGCAAGTTCCAGGCGATCCTGCCGCTGCGCGGCAAGATTTTGAACGTCGAAAAAGCGCGCTACGAAAAACTGCTGACGAGCAATGAGATCTTGACACTGATCACCGCGCTGGGAACGGGCATTGGCAAGGCCGGTGGCACCACCGGCAATGATGACTTCAACGTCGCAAAGCTGCGCTACCACCGCATCATCATCATGACCGATGCTGACGTTGACGGTGCGCATATCCGCACGCTGTTACTGACCTTTTTCTACCGCCAAATGCCCGAGCTGGTGGAGCGCGGCCACATCTACATTGCGCAGCCGCCGCTGTACAAGGTCAAGGCTGGCAAGGAAGAGCTGTATTTGAAGGATGCCGGTGCGCTGGACAGCTTTCTGTTGCGTATTGCGCTGGTGAGCGCGTCGGTCAATACAGGTGGGTCGAACGGCACCACGATTTCGGGCGATACCTTGGCTGAGCTGGCGCGCAAGCACCAGGTGGCGCAATCTGTCATTGCGCGGCTGCAAAACTTCATGGATGCTGAAGCCTTGCGCGCTGTGGCGGATGGCGTTGCGCTGAACCTGGACACGGTGCCAGAGGCCGAAGCCTCGGCTGTCGCATTGCAGATCAAGCTGCGCGAGCTGGGCAGCGGTGCCGAGGTGGC
>JANOTO010000516.1:0-2361 GCA_031416395.1 Rhodoferax sp.
TTCTGCAAACGCCCGCTCAATCACAAAGTCCCCAGGACGGCTGGTGTTGCCTTCATGAAAGCCGCGCGCCTCCATCATGCGTTTGAGGTCGCGCAGCATCTCGGGGCTGCCGCAAATCATCACGCGATCTTCGGCAGCATCCAACGGTGGCAAGTCAAGATCTTCATGCAGCTTGCCGTTGTCCAGCAATTCGGTCACACGACCCTGGTTGACGAACTCTTCGCGCGTCACGGTCGGGTAGTAACTGAGCTGTTTGCCGACGGTTTCGCCCAGAAACTCGTGGGCGGGAAGGTGATCGGTCAAATACTCGCGGTAAGCTAGCTCATCAACCTCGCGCACGCCATGCACGAGGATTACGCGTTCAAACTTTTCATACGTGGCCGGGTCGCGCACGATGCTCATGAACGGGGCCAGGCCCGTGCCGGTGGATAGCAAATACAAGCGCTTGCCGGGCAGCAGGTAGTCAATCAACAGCGTACCGGTGGGTTTGCGACCGACGATGACGGTGTCTCCCACTTCAATATGTTGCAGCTTCGAAGTGAGCGGGCCGTTGGGCACCTTGATGCTCAAGAACTCCAGGCTTTCTTCGTAATTGGCGCTGGCGATGCTGTACGCGCGCACCAACGGCTTGGCATCGGTCTTCAAACCGATCATGGTGAAGTGGCCGTTGGAGAATTTAAATGCCGGGTCGCGCGTGGTGGTGAAGCTGAAGAGCTTGTCCGTCCAGTGGTGCACGCTTAAAACTTGGGCTTCGTGGAATGCGCTCATGAAGAATCAGAAATGGAAGAAATACGAGAGGTGGGAAAAACCCAACGACTGAATTTACCGTGTTTTCATCAGACCTCAAACTATCAAGTTTTTGATTGTTTAGATCAGCAGGTTATGAAGCACAGATCTACTGAGGCTTTACAGCAGAGGCGGCAAGGCGACAGAAGACTACTGAATAAATAGCAAACTAGCCATACAGCACGGGAGCTAAAAGGATAAAAATCCGATATTTTGTCAAAAACTGCTCCGCGAGAGAGAAATTAACCTGCAGGTTAATATTCGACTCACCCATCCCTCGATGGTACTACCCAGCTGCCACTCCGCTGGACTGGCCAGCCAGCACCTCGTCAAGTGCCTTGCATGAGGGCGAGCACACAGCCTGTGCTTTGCCCAGCACTTTGCGCGTGCCCATGAGGGAGCGGGCGCGGTGCTTGCCGCACATGAAGCACGACATCGTGGCACCGCCGAACGACGCTGCCGCCGCAAAGGGCGAGCCTGACACTTTTGATTTGTAACGCAATCCGTCAGGAAGGACGGCAGTTTTAGCTTCAGCTCTGGACATTGGCTAGACCTTCAATGGGTGGACGTACAGCCTGTATTATCGCCCAGTTGGAGGAACTTTGCTGAAGCAGCGGGCATCCGCCGCGATTGGCCCGCATCGGCAATCAACTACTCCTCACTTAAGCTTCGCTCAATTTTTCACACCCCGTCGACGGGACAAAGGTAACGCACATGGCAAGAATGGTTCAATGCATCAAGCTCGAAAAACAGGCCGAAGGGCTGGACTACGCGCCTTACCCTGGCGAGCTGGGCAAACGTATTTGGGACAGCGTGAGCAAAGAGGCCTGGGCGGCGTGGCTCAAGCACCAGACCATGCTGGTCAATGAAAACCGGTTGAACCTTGCCGACGCGCGTGCACGGCAGTACTTAGCTCGGCAAATGGAAGCGCACTTCTTTGGCAGCGGTGCGGATGCAGCGCAGGGCTACGTACCGCCCGCTGCATAAGACAAGTTCAGGAGGCCGTGGCGAATTCATATCTGCAAGCCTTAAACCTGCCCGCAGCGTGGGCCGCACAAAACGCCTGGCGAATCCTGGATACAGATTGGCAGGACGGCGCGCAATTTCTGGCCTGTCAAGATGCCTGGCAGCATGACCCGCTCAGACCACGCATGCTGCACTACGTGGGCGTGGTTGACGCCTCATCTGCAAACTCAAGTCCTGGCTTCCATCGCCTGAGTTTCAACGCGGGGCAAGTTTTGCTGACGCTGTGCGTGGGTGATCTGAATTCCATGTTGCGCGCACAGGATTTTTGGGCAGACTCGATTTTCCTGCAGCAGCAAAAATGTTCAGTTTGGGATGACTGGGCGATTCAAGCCTTGATGCGTTGCTGCCGTCGTGGCACGCAATTGGCCTCAAGGGACGTGAGTGTCGATCTTCTGAAACAGCTCACAGAGCACGGTTTCGAGATTCAAGCCGATGCCGTGCCTGAGCACGTCCAAGCCCGCTTCAACCCGCGCTGGCAAATTAAATCGACCCGCAGACAAGCTCAGTGGCCAATTGTGCAACCTTCCAGTTGTGTAGTGATCGGTGCCG
>JANOTO010000517.1:0-5905 GCA_031416395.1 Rhodoferax sp.
GGACGGGACTCGAACCCGCGACCCCCGGCGTGACAGGCCGGTATTCTAACCAACTGAACTACCACTCCTGATAGCTAACTTTATTTCTACTGACTCTGCTCTCGCCACCTTATCGCGCAACCCTGTTGCCAGACAATTTGGCGACCCCACGGGGATTCGAACCCCGGTACCTACCGTGAAAGGGTAGTGTCCTAGGCCTCTAGACGATGGGGTCAAAACCTTTTTGGACTAACTTCCAGACTAACCATTCTCGGACATCTTCAGTGCCACGTTGGTGGAGGTAAGCAGGATCGAACTGCTGACCTCTTGCATGCCATGCAAGCGCTCTCCCAGCTGAGCTATACCCCCAAACCTTCCGACTTCACTCGATTCGCTCCGAGCCCACGATTATAACCAATTTTTCAACTGGCTTGAAGTCGGGCAATGACTTTTTCTCGCGCCATCAATTCAAGGATCGCGTCCAGCGAAGGAGTTTGCGCCGTGCCCATCACCAGAACCCGCACGGGCATGGCCAGTTGCGGCATTTTCATTGCAGTTGCTGCAAGCACCTCTTTGATGGCTGCGGCAATGGAGGCCTTGTCCCAGGCGCAGGCGGCGAGCCTTTCAGCGAGCAGCTTGAGTGCAGGCCTGACTGCGTCAGTTACATGCTGGCTGCGATCTTCCGGTTTGACCACAACGTCACCGTAAAAAAGTTGCGCCCAATCGGCGACAGCCACGGTGGTATCGCAGCGGTCTTTGAACAACGCACAGATTCGTGCCAACCGGTCATCGGTAACCATACCGCGCTTCTTTAATTGACCCGCGACCACCGCCGCCAGCGCGTCATCCGCCATCGCTTTCAAATGCTGCGCATTGACCCAGCGCAGCTTGGCTTCATCAAATTGCGCCGCACTCTTGCCCAGGTGATCAAGGTTAAACCATTCAACAAACTGCGCGCGACTGAAGATTTCGTCGTCGCCATGGCTCCAGCCCAGGCGCGCGAGGTAATTGACGACTGCATCAGGCAAGTAACCTTCCGCTGCAAACTGCGTGACGGGCTTGGCACCGCTGCGTTTACTCATTTTTTCGCCGCTGGCGTTAAGCACTGTGGGTAAGTGCGCGTAAACGGGCGGTTCTTTGCCCAGGGCTTTGAAGATATTGATCTGGCGCGGCGTATTGTTGACGTGGTCATCTCCCCGAATGACGTGAGTGATGGCCATGTCAATATCGTCAACGACCACGCAGAAGTTGTAGGTGGGCGTGCCAACTTGGCCAAGCGGGGCGGGCCGGGCGATGACCAGGTCATCGAGTTCGTCATTACTGATTTCGATGCGGCCTTTGACCTTGTCGTCCCAAGCGACGACGCCACCCTGCGGATTCTTGAAGCGCAGTACAGGCTGCACGCTATCTGGCACTGAGGGTAGCGTTTTGCCCGACTCAGGGCGCCACGTGCCATCGTACCGGGGTTTCTCTTTGGCTTCAGTCTGACGTTCGCGCAGCGCGTCAAGCTCAGCAACGCTCATGTAGCAAGGATAGACGTGCCCGGATGCCAGCAATTGCGCCAGCACCTCCCGATAGCGATCCATGCGCTGCATTTGATAGAAGGGACCTTCGTCGTAGTCCAGCCCCAGCCAGGACATGCTTTCGATGATGACGTCCACAGCAGCTTGGGTTGAGCGGTCTTCGTCGGTGTCTTCAATACGAAGGATGAAGTCGCCGCCCGTAGCGCGCGCAAACGCCCACGGGTAAAGCGCCGAGCGGATATTGCCCAGGTGAATGAAGCCAGTGGGCGACGGTGCAAAGCGGGTACGGGTTTTCTTTGATGTCATGGCCATCACACCGGGTTGGGCAAAGCCAGGCGCGAGTTATCGTCCTGATTTTCATCTTCAGGCACCCGAGTTTCATTCAGGCGGGTGATGTCGGCCGAGGTGATGTCGCCCGTGACGTAAACGCCGTCAAAGCAGGAGGCATCAAAGTCCTTGATGCGCGAACTCAGCTTGCCGATGGCTTTTCTCATGCCATCCACGTCCTGATAAATCAGCGCATCGCAGCCGATGATCTGCTGGATTTGTGCGACGGTGCGGTTGTGCGCCACCAGCTCCGTCGAGGTGGGCATGTCGATCCCGTACACATTGGGGTAGCGCACCGGCGGCGCGGCACTGGCCAGGTAGACCCTGCGCGCACCGGCATCGCGCGCCATCTGCACGATCTCGCGGCTGGTGGTCCCTCGCACGATGGAGTCGTCTACCAAGAGCACATTGCGGCCCTTGAACTCGCTCACAATCGCATTGAGCTTTTGCCGCACAGACTTCTTGCGAACCGACTGCCCCGGCATGATAAAGGTGCGACCCACGTAGCGGTTCTTCACGAAGCCCTCGCGGTACGGCAGACCCAGCAGTTGCGCGAGCTGAGCGGCACTGGGGCGGCTTGACTCCGGGATCGGGATTACCACGTCAATCTCATTTGGTGGCACGGTGGAGATGACCCGTTTGGCCAGGGCCTCGCCCAAGTTCAGCCGGGCTTGGTAAACCGAGATGCCGTCCATCACCGAGTCGGGCCGGGCCAGATAAACAAACTCGAAAATGCAGGGATTGAGCTGAGGTTTGTCAGCACATTGCTCCGCGTGAACCGTGCCCTGCAAATCGACAAACACGGCCTCGCCCGGTTCAATATTTCGCTCGAAGATGTGCGCCGTGCCCTCCAGCGCCACCGATTCGCTGGCAAGCATTACCGTTTGCACGCCCTGCTCAACGCCCTTGCCCATGCAGAGGGGCCGGATGCCAAACGGATCGCGAAACGCGAGCACGCCGTGCCCCGCGATGAGCGCAATCACGGCATAGGAGCCCTTGACGCGGCGATGAACATTGCGCACAGCGGCAAATATATCGACAGGCTGCAGGGGCAGACCTCGCGTGGTTTTCTCGATCTCATGCGCCAGCACATTGAGCAGCACTTCGGAGTCGCTCTCTGTGTTGATGTGACGATGGTCGGTGCTGAAAAGCTCGTCCTTCAGCGCGTGCGCGTTGGTCAAATTGCCGTTGTGCACCAGCACGATACCAAACGGAGCGTTGACATAAAACGGCTGTGCTTCTTCCTCGCTGTAGGCATTGCCCGCTGTGGGGTAACGCACCTGACCCAGGCCACAGTTGCCCGGCAACGCACGCATATTGCGCGTGCGAAAAACATCCTTCACCAGACCTTTGGCTTTGTGCATGAAGAACTTGCGCTCTTGCTGTGTGACGATGCCCGCTGCATCCTGTCCGCGGTGCTGCAGCAGCAGCAGCGCGTCATAGATGAGCTGGTTCACAGGTGCGTTGCTGACAACGCCGACGATTCCACACATTAGGGCAAGTACTTTCCAAATTCCTGCGGCACCAGTGGCTTCAATCCTTTGAGCGCAACGCCCAGGAAACCCGCACCGACCGACTCAGTCCACCAAACACTGCTTTTTAGCGGAGTCATGGCAACCACAACCGCTATCGCCAGCAACAAAACAAAACCGCGCACCAGCCCGAAGACTGAGCCCAGCACGCGATCCACTGGGGCCAGGCCGGCCACGGTAACCATTTTCTTGACCAACACCGCCACCAAACCGCCTGCAAATGCCGCCACCATAAAGGTGAGAAGGAAGCCTGTCGCATAACGCAACGGCTCTGCGGCACCCGTCATCGGCAGCCACTGCGCCACGTCGGCCGCAAACCACTGAGCGACAAAAAAAGCCGCAACCCAGGCCGCAAGCGACAGCATTTCGAACACCAAACCGCGCCAGACACCCAACAGGAGGGAGACGACGAGCACCACCACAAAAAACCAATCCAAACCTGCCATGACCGCCTGCAGCCCTACAACACCAGGATGGAGGCAGGCAAGTCCAGCGCTTTGATTTTTGCAGCAGAAATTTCCGCCTGCGCCTTGTCGCCAAACGGCCCCACCCGCACGCGGGTACGTTGCCCGTCTTTGGTCTCAACCACCTGGGTATAAGTTTTAAGGCCCGCACGTTCCAGCTTCGTGCGCGCTTCTTTAGCTTTGGCGGCATCTGCAAAGGCGCCCACTTGCACCACAAATCGACCTTCAGTGGTTGGGGCGGTAGCCTCAGACGATGCAGGTGGCTTGCCTTCGAGCAACGCTTGTGCCTTGGCGGCATCCGATGTCGCGCTGGGTTGTGGTGCAGGCTTGGGTGCGGCGGCCACCAACGGTGGAGCGGCCGGTTTGGCAGGTTCTGACGACTTTTTGACGGTCGGGACAACCGTCTTTTCGGCAAATTTTTCAGCCGGTTTTGCTTCGACAGGCAGCTCTTTCGCGGCCACCGCTGGTGCGGGTGCCGCCTCGGTCGCTGGCGCCGCCGCTGGCGGCGAGGCAGGCAATGCGATGGGCCGAGCCTTCGACTTGTCAGGGATTTCGATCGGGATATCCACCGCAATGGGCCGCGGCTGGTTGTCAAACAGCATCGGGAAGCCGATCACGCCAGCCACCACTAGCACCACCGCGCCAATCAGGCGGTGCATCGCCCGCCTGCGCATCGCATCGACGCTTTCCAGCGGTGCGGCAGCGCTGACAGTGTCATCGCCACCCTTGCGAAACTTGAAGAAGGCCATGTCGATGAGAATCTGTTTGGGACGCAAAATTGTCAAGGAGGCAGGTGCTTGGCCAAGAGACGCGGCACACCGTTTTGCAAAACGCCACCGACTGTGTAGAAGGAACCGAAGACCACAATTCTATCAGCGGGCTCTGCGGCATCGATGGCCGCTTGCAGCGCCGTTACAGGGCTTGCAAAGTTTGAACACACCACATCAGTGCGGCAGTTTTGCGCGCGCCACTTGGCTTGCAGGTTGACGGCTGATTCAGCCCGTGGAGTGGGTAAATCGGTAAAGTACCATTTGTCAATCAGGGGATTAACCTTGGCCAGCATCGGTCCCAGATCTTTGTCGGCCATGGCACCGAACACGCCGTGCGTCGTCGGGAAGAACCCCATTGCATCCAGATTCGCCGCCAGTGCGGCAACGGAATGCGGGTTGTGCGCCACATCCAGCACCAGTTGCGGCTGGCCAGGGATGATCTGAAACCGCCCCGGCAGCTCGACAAATGCAAAGCCATTGCGTACGGCCTGCGCTGTCACGGGCAGCTTGTCGCGCAGGGCTGTGAGCGCCGCCAGCACACCCGCCGCGTTGACCAACTGATTGGCACCGCGCAGCGCAGGGTAGGCCAAACCGCTATAACGCCTGCCCCGCCCGGCCCAGCCCCACTGTTGTTTGTCGCCGCTGACGTTGAAGTCACGCCCAACGCGCCACAGGTCGGCACCTAACTCTGCCGCGCGATTCAACACACTTTGCGGTGGCACCGGGTCGCTCACCACCACGGGTCGGCCCGCGCGCATGATGCCGGCCTTCTCGAAACCGATACTCTCGCGGTTGTCACCCAACAGCGCCATGTGATCCAGGTCGATGCTGGTGATCACCGCGCAGTCTGCGTCGATGATGTTGGTGGAATCCAGGCGACCGCCCACCCCCACCTCCAGAATCACCACATCCAGCTTGTTTCGCATCATGACTTCGAAAATGGCCAGCATCGAAAACTCGAAGTAACTGAGAGAGACAATCTCTCCGTTTTGGGTTCTGGCGCTCTCCACAACGGCAAAGCCTGCTACCAAGTCTGGAGCGTTCACTGCTTGTCCAAGCAACCGCAATCGCTCCTCAAAGTGCACCAGATGCGGCGAGGTGAAGAGCCCAGTACGGTAACCGGCCTGCCCCAGGATGGACTCCAGCATGGCGCAGGTGGAACCCTTGCCATTGGTGCCCGCAACGGTAATCACCGGGCAGTCAAAGCGCACGCCCATACGCCGTGCCACGGTGCGCACCCGCTCCAGCCCCATGTCGATGGCGACCGGGTGAAGTTGCTCGCAATGGGCGAGCCAGTCGTCTAGCGTTTG
>JANOTO010000518.1:0-12067 GCA_031416395.1 Rhodoferax sp.
TGGTTTGTGTCGCGGGTTCTGAACTCGCCTTTTGGCGCGGTGATCGAAGCCATTCGTGAAAACGAGAAACGGGCGGTGGCCTGCGGCTACAACGTCGCGCGGGCGAAGCTGCTGGTGTTTGTGCTGTCGGCAGGCATTTGCGGTTTGGCGGGTGCCCTGCGTGCCCTTCACCTGTCGGTCGTGCCGATTGACTCCCTGCATTACTTGCAATCTGGCCAGGCCATCATGATGTGCCTGCTGGGCGGCATGGGCACCTTCTTTGGCCCCTTTGTGGGTGCGGCGGTTTTTCTGTATCTGGAAGATGTGGTGACCAACCTCACCCGCTACTGGATGGGCGCTGTGGGCATCATCTTCATGATCTTCGTGCTGTTTTTTCCCAAGGGCATCTGGGGCACACTGCTGCACCAGTTTGATCGCTGGAAGCTACGTCGGGCAGGCCAGGCAGATCAATGATGAGCGCCAATCCTATCCTCGAAGCGCGGGCCGTCTCGCGGCAGTTCGGCAAGTTCAAGGCCCTGCAAAACATCGATGTGGCCTTTCGCGCAGGCGAATTGACGGCCATCATTGGCCCTAACGGTGCCGGCAAGAGTACCTTCTTCAATGTCATCAGCGGTGGCGTGCCGGCCAGCAGTGGGCAGGTGCTGTTTGATGGCCGCGATATCACCGCGCTGGCAGCCCACGACTACGCGCGCATCGGCATTGCCAAGAGTTTTCAGATCACCAACGTGTTCAAGCAATTGAGTGCGCATGAAAACGTGCGGGTTGCGCTGCAAATGCGGGTGTCCAAATTTCAGATTCTGCGTGCGCGCCAAGGCTATGCAGAATTGATCCAGCGTGCCGATGACCTGCTTGCCCGAGTCGGGCTGACACACAGTCGCAACAAGCTCGCGGGCGATCTGGCGCACGGGCAGCAGCGCTCGCTGGAGGTCGCCATGGCGCTGGCCTGCGAGCCTAAGTTACTTTTGATGGATGAGCCCACGGCAGGCATGTCGCCCCAGGAAACCGGGGTGATGATGGGGTTGATCCTCCAGCTTGCGCAGGAGCGTACCGTGATCTTGGTCGAACATAAAATGAAGATGGTGATGGGTCTGTGCAAGCGCCTGGTGGTGCTGCACCATGGTGAATTGCTAGCCGACGGCAATCCCGACGACATCCGAAATAACGCCGAGGTCAAACGCGTTTATTTAGGCCAAGGTTGAAAGCAGACATGCTCAAAGTTGAACAACTCAATGCGTGGTACGACCACAGCCACGTCATCCAGGGCTTGAGCTTTGAGGTTCAACGGGGCGAAATCGTCACCTTGATGGGCCGCAATGGCGCGGGTAAAACCAGCACGCTGCGCACCATCATGGGTTTGCTGGGCAAATGCAAGGGGCAAGTGACATTTGATGGGCAGGAACTGCTGGGCCAACCGCCGCACACGCGCTACCACCTGGGCCTAGCCTACGTGCCTGAAGAGCGGCGTATCGTAGCGGGCTTGACGGTGCTGGAGAATCTTCAACTTGGGCTTGTCGCCAGTTCCCGGCGCGGTGAGATGAGCGCCATGGTCGATGAAATTGCACAAACCTTCCCCCGATTGAAAGAACGCTTGCAGCAAGACGGCACCTCACTTTCAGGCGGTGAGCAGCAAATGCTGGCGATTGCCCGGGCGATGATGGCCAAGCCCCGCATGATCCTGATGGATGAGCCGTCCGAGGGCATCATGCCGCTGCTGGTCGACGAAATGTTTGAGCTGTTTGCCCGTATGAAACAGCAGGGCACGACGATTCTGCTGGTGGAGCAAAACGTCGAGCGGGCGCTGAAGATTTCAGACCGGGCCTATATCCTGGAGCAGGGCAAGATCGTGTACCAGGGCACCGGTACCGCTTTGCTTGCGGATGCCGAGATTCAAGAGAAGTACTGCGCTGTTTGAGGGCTTGCGCCCGGGGTCTGGGCAGGCGGGGATAATCGCAGCCCATGGAACTCTTCGCCTTTCTCCTCGATTTCATCCTGAATGTTGACAAGCATCTTGAGGCCTTCGTCACCAGCTACGGCCCTTGGGTGTACGCACTGCTGTTCGTGATCATTTTTGTCGAAACGGGCGTGGTGGTCATGCCATTTTTGCCAGGTGATTCGCTGCTGTTTGTGGTGGGGGCGATGTGCGGCGTAGGCCTGATGAGCTACCCATTGGCGGTCGGCTTGCTGTTTGTTGCAGCGGTGCTGGGTGACCAGTGCAACTACAGCATCGGGCGCTACGTGGGGCCCAAGGTGTTTCAGTGGGAGAACTCGCGCTGGTTCAACAAAAGTGCCTTCAAACAGGCGCACGAGTTTTACGAAAAATACGGTGGCATCACCATCATCGCGGCCCGCTTCATGCCGTTTCTGCGCACGTTTGTGCCCTTCGTCGCAGGGGTCGCGGAAATGACGCGCTCCAAGTTCTCCTTTTTCAATGTCATTGGCGCGGCCCTTTGGGTCGGCGGCATCGTCACCGTTGGTTACTTTTTTGGCAACCTGCCATTCGTTAAAACACATCTGGACAAAATCATTTGGGCGATGATTTTTGTGCCAGGCTTGCTGGTGTTGTTCGGAGCTTGGAAGGCGCGGCGCAAGGCGATGAAATCCGCAACTTAGCGACACTCACTTCCCAGCCAGCGTCTTCCACAGAAACGCATTCTCCAACGCCTGCAAGTGGGCGCGTTGCGCGTTGTTGGCCGCGCCGCCGTGGCCGCCTTCAATGTTTTCGTAATAGAGCACTTCGTGCCCTTGCTCCAGCATGCGCGCGGCCATCTTGCGGGCGTGGGCGGGGTGCACTCGGTCGTCGCGTGTAGAGGTGGTGAACAGCACTTTGGGGTACTTCGCGTCTTTCTTCACATTCTGGTAGGGGCTGTAGACCTTGATCCAGTCCCATTCAGCGGGCACGTCCGGGTTGCCGTACTCCGCCATCCAGCTATTGCCCGCCAGCAGCAAGTGGTAGCGTTTCATGTCCAAGAGAGGTACGCTGCACACCACAGCGGCAAACAGCTCGGGGCGTTGCAGCATGACTGCACCCACCAGCAAGCCGCCGTTGCTGCCACCGTGAATGCCCAGATGCTTCGGTGAGGTGATCTTGCGCTTGATCAAATCCTCGGCCACGGCGGCAAAGTCGTCATAGCTGCGCTGCTTGTTGGCCTTGGTGGCAGAGGTGTGCCAAGCCGGGCCGAACTCACCGCCACCGCGAATGTTGGCGACGACCAGCACGCCGCCTTGCCCGTACCAGGTGGTGCCATAGGCGCCGCTGTAAAACGGCTGCATCGACACCTGAAAACCGCCGTAGCCGTACAGCAGCGTCGGGTTGCTGCCATCCGCCTTCGAGTCTTTGGGCCAGACCACAAAGTAGGGCACTTGGGTGCCGTCTTTACTGGTGGCAAACAGTTGCTCCGCGCGCATGCCCTCGGCGTTGAAGAAGCTCGGGCGGGCTTTGAGGCGATGGCGGTCATCGCTGCCGACGGTGCCCAGGTAGAGCGTGTCAGGTGTCAAAAAGTCGGCGTAGTTGAGCAAGTAAGTATTGGCCAGCGGATCGTCTTTGACATCTTTCGCATACCTATCAAACAGGCCGTTGGCGCTTAACGTTCCGGGGAAGGGCGCATTGACTCTACGTCGTACCCATTTGCCATCCGCCAAGCCGAGTTCTTCAACCCGCCCGGCAACGTTATCCAAAATGTTCAGCAACACGTGATCGCGCGTCAGGCTCACGCCGCTGCGCGCCAGCGATCTTGTGGCTGTAGGCTCAAATAGCACGTCAAACTTTCGTTCTCCCCGAAGGAAGTTGTCGATCCGGGTGGCCAAGAGCGAGCCAGAGGCATACGTTTCGCCATCGATTTTGTAGTCGCTTTTGAGCTGGATAAACGCCCAATCGCGTCTGGAAAGCAGCGCTGCGTCGGTTGGCACGTCCAGCTTGGTCAGAGCATCCTTTGTCAAAGCAGTCCCACTCGCGAGGAAGCGCTCTTGGTTGTAGAAGTCGATCATGCGGGCGAATACCACGCGCTCGAAACCGGGCGTGCGGTCAATCTGCACGTAGGAGGCTACGTCGCTGTCTTTACCCTCAAACACGGTGGTTGCCGCGCTCAACGGTGTGCCACGCCGCCAGACTTTGATCACGCGTGGGTAGCCGCTCTTCGTCATGCTACCAGGGCCAAAGTCGGTACCGACCAAGACGGTGTTGACATCGAACCAGTCGACGCGGGATTTCGCCTCGGGCAGGGCAAAGCCATCTTTCACAAACGAGCGCGTCGTCACATCAAACTCGCGCACCACTTTGGCATCGGCCCCACCGCGCGAGAGCGAAACAAGGCAGCGGTTGTAAGTTGGGCCCAGGCAATCTGATTGACCCCACACCCAGTTTTCGCCTTCGGTTTTGGCCAGCACGTCCAGATCCAGCAGCACATCCCAGGCGGGCGATGCCTTGCGATATTCATCAAGCGTTGTGCGCCGCCACAAGCCACGCGGGTTTTGCGCGTCACGCCAGAAGTTGTAGAAGAAATCGCCACACCGCGTGATGTGGGGAATCTGATCGCGGTTGTTCAGCACCGCCAGCACCTTCTCACGATTGCCTTTGAACACTGGCACCGCCTCCAGTACGGCTTGCGACTGCGTGTTGCGTTCGCGTGCCCAGGCCAGGGCGTTGTCGCCCTGAACGTCTTCGAGCCAGAGGTAGGGGTCTTCAGCGGATTGTGATGCTTGGATCATGGGGGTGTGGGGTGTCAGCGCGCAGCCGCTAATCGCAAGCGAAACGCACAGCAGCACCCCGAAAGCGAACGGGATGGCAATGCCTGCGGCGTGGTCACGTTGGCCTGCGGTGGCTCGTGGAGGGTGCATTGAGGGCGATTCCAAATAATGCAGAGTGTGCCTCAGTCGCTAATGCCTCAAGCCAACCTCGCCCGCAGAAAATCCAGCATCGCGCGGTTGCGCGTTAGGCGCAGGCGATCCGGGGTGGCCACGGCGTTAATGCTGGTGCCAAATTTGGTGATGGGTGTCCAGTCGGCCAGCACGCGCACCAGGCGGCCCGCGGCCAAGTGCTCGTCGCAAGCAAACAACGGCAGCAGGGCAACACCCAACCCTGCGACGGCGGCGCTGGCGGTGGCGTCGACGTTGTTGGCGTGGTAGCGGCCGTGCACACGCACCGTCTGCGTTTCTTCATCGCGCACCAGCCGCCATGCATCGTCCGCGCTTTCGCGCCAATAACTCATGCAGGGGTGCTGCGCCAAGTCTTGCGGATTGGCGGGCAGCGGGTTGTTGGCGAGGTACTGGGGTGCCGCGCAGATGACGGAGTCCATCCGCGCCACGGGTGTCACCGTCAAACCGGGGGCGACGATGGAGGTCATGCGCAGGGCGATGTCGATGCGCTCGTAGGCGATGTCCATCAAGCGGTCTTCCAGCAGCAGTTCGATTTCGATACCGGGGTGGCGCAGCAGGAACTCTGGCATCAGCGTGGCCAGCACTTTTTGACCCCAGGACTCGGGCGCCGTCATGCGGATTTGCCCGCTCAAGGCTTGGCGCAAGTCGCGCAGGCTTTCATCCGCATTGCCCAACGCGGCCAACGCCTGGCGCGCGAAAACAAGGTAGGTTTCACCCGCCGGTGTCAGCGCCACATGGCGTGTGCTGCGCGCAAACAGGGTGGCCTGCACGGCGGCCTCTAACTGCGCGATGCGCTTGCTTACTACACTTTTGCTGATATCCAGCGAGGCGGCAGCAGCACTCACGCCCAAGTGGTCAGCTACTTTTACAAAGGTGGTGAGCAGGTCGGTAGAGACATTCATTGTCAACTGATCGAGAACAATCTGTTTGCATTTCAGCAGATGCGCTGGGCCGTGTCAAACATTAGACTGGCCTTCCTATAAACGAGGAGACACCATGTCAGACGAAATGTTGATCTATGCCGACCCCATCACCGTGAACTGCCGCAAGGTGTTGGCGGGCATGGCTTTTTTGAATGCGCCGTTCAGGCGCGTTCACGTGGACTATTTCAAGGGGGAGCATAAAGAGCCCGCGTACCTGGCGATCAACCCCAATGCCTCGGTACCGTCGATGGTCGATGGCAAGTTCGAGCTGTGGGAATCGAATGCGATCTTGCAGTACGTGGCCGACAAGCTCGGCCGCGAAAGCGCCTATCCGAAAGACCTGCAAATCCGCGCTGATATCAACCGCTGGCTGCTATGGGAGTCGTCAAGCTGGTTCCCCAATTGCTATTCTTTTTTGGTGGAGCATTGCGTCAAGCCGCTGTTGGGCTCCACCGCAGACCAGGCCGTGCTGGATGCGCAAACCGTGCAGTTCAACAAGCTGGCGGCGATTTTGGAAGCGCGCTTGGCCAAGAGTGACTGGATTTGCGGTAGCCAACCCACCATTGCCGACATCGCCCTGGCCGCCCCGATGCACCTGCATCAGCACCAGCAGTTGCCGCTGGCGGGCTTCCCTCACTTGAGGCGTTGGTTGACCGAGCGGGTCGAGAAGTTGCCTAGCTGGCACAACACGTACGTGGGGCCTGGCTTTACCCTCGTTCGCGCTTAATTGGAACTTACCCCGACCCTGAAATCGGATGATGTCATGACCACCGCACAAACTGTTCGCACCCAGCTCAACTACACGGTTGACAACGGCATTGCCCCGGACTATTACTTTTACGAGCCGAAGGAACCCGTCACCCGCAATCCGCCGGGCACTGACGTCCGGGCGGTTGACATTGAAGACGGCTGGCCTCGGGTCAACAGCTTTTCGCCGGATCGCGAGGGCTTTGCGCTCAAGCCGTTTACCGAGAAGTTTGAGCAGTTCGGCGACGACGAGGCGGTGCGCGGCACGTTTTATGCCCAGGTCGTGGAGTTTGTGAAAAAGCACACCGGCGCCAAGCGGGTGGAGGTGTTTGACCACACCATCCGCAAGCGCTTACCCGCCGACTTGAAGGTGCAAACCACTGTGCAGCGCCCAGCCGTGCTGCTGGTGCACAGCGACTACACCGTGGCCTCGGGTCCGCAGCGCGTGCGTGATCTTTTTCCGCAGGAAGCGGAAGACTTGCTCAGCCGCCGCGTCGGTTTTTTCAACGTGTGGAAGCCGCTGTACCGCCGTGTGGAGGAGCTGCCACTGGCGATGTGCGATGCTAGCACGCACGTCGAGGCCGACCTGCTGCGTATGGACTTGAAATACGCTGAGCGCACGGGTGAGATTTATGTGATGCGTTACTCCAGCGCGCACCGCTGGTTTTACTTTCCGCAGATGGAGCCGACCCAGGCGCTGATGCTCAAAACCTACGACTCCGAGACGGATGGCCGCGCCCGCTTCATGGGGCACAGCGCGTTCGAAGACCCCACCTCACCGCCCGATGCCCCCAAGCGCGAGAGCATCGAAGTGCGCACCATGGCGTTCTTTTAAGGCAGGTTCAAGGACAAATCAGTTTGCATGCGTTGCGACACTATATATAGCAAACTATCTATATTATCCGAGAGCTAGAACCGTATTTATTTATGAATAACGGCGAGGGAAGCCAATTTGACCTAATTCAGGTCAAATTTCACTACATTTGTAGTAAGCCGCTTGCGATTCATCTTCGCGGTGTATTCTGCAGCAGTTCCACCAACTGCGGCTTCCAAAACTTGGCCTGCGCCGTCGTGCCATGCCCTGCGGTGGACTCGCTCGACGGAATCAATAAGTAGCGGCCATTTTTGACGCGTTTCATCTCGCGTTCCATCAGCCCGGTCTCGGGCGGGTTGCGCTCGTCGTCAGCGGAGTTGATGGCCAACAGGGCGGCTTGAATTTTCTCCAGGCCGGGCGACGGGTTGTAGTCGCGCGAGCTGTCCCACTGGTACAAATGGTCGTTGGCATCGCCGGTGTAGGGGGCGTTCAGGCGGCTGTCGAGCAGCTTGTTCGCCGCAGCGTTGGTGGGCGCGGCTTTGGCCAGTGCCTGGCTGCCGCCATTGGTGGCGATGCCGTAAAAGACGGAGGCAAACAAGGCGCTCTTGGGCTGCTTGGCGTAGTTGCCATTGTTCCACTCGGGGTCGTTTTTGATGGAGTCCACAATCAGGCGGCGCAGCATCCAGTTGCGGCTGGACATCTCGGTAGGCTGCGATGCCATGGGCACCAGCGCGTCCATGAAGCCGGGGTATTTCACCCCCCAAATCCAGGTCTGCATGCCGCCCATCGAGTTACCGATGATGACGCGCAGATGCTTTACGCCGAGGTGCTCTGTGACCAGGCGGAACTGCGCGTCCACCATGTCGTCGTAGTTGTACTTCGGGAAGGCGGCGCGCAGCCCGTCTGAAGGTTTGGTGGATTTGCCAGTGCCAATGGCATCGGGCAGGATGACGTAGTACTTGGCCGCATCCAGCGGCTGGCCCGTGCCAAACAGCTCGCCGCCAAAGGCCGGGTTGAGCATGCCCGTGCCCGAGCCCGTGGTGCCGTGCAAGATCAGCACTGGCTCACCCGAAGGTTCGCCCAGCGTGGTGTAGTTCAGACGCAGTTCGGGCAGCACCTGGCCAGTGTGGAACTTGAAGTCGCGCACGATCCAACTGCCCTCTTTTGGGGTGGCTGCGCCTTGCGCCCAGGTCGTGATGCAGGCCAGTGCCAGCACCAGGCTGGTGGCTGCGTGGCGAACAAATTTTGAAAAGGTCATGGAGCCTCCGAGGGGTTGAGTCTTGCGCGAATGACCGATATTAACCTGCGGGTTAGTTTTATCATCACTACGTGTCAAACCGGCAGTTTTTTGATCTATATCGCTTGCTAGCTCTCGAATAATAGGCGTAGTGTGCTATTCAGTATGTAGCATTTAACGGTGTACTGGCAGTCCTTGCGCTGCTGTCCCCTCAGAACGCAATGGCGGCAGGCGGCGCGCCCGGCTTGATCCATACCTGCTTGGGCTGGTACGACACCACCAGCACCTGTTGAAACTGCGGTGGCAGTTGCAATTTGATGGTGGTGAAGTCGCTGGAGCTTGCGGAGCTGGATGAACTAGCCTGGGCCCGTATCTCCATCGTGGCTGCGTGGGCGTGGTCTGCGGGTGCTACAACGGCCTGCATGGTGCGTTGTTGCAGGGCGGCCTGAACCGCCTTTGCCTGGGGCCATGCCCATTGCGTCAGCGCGGCGGTTTTACCGTTGTGAAGGGTCACCGTGATGCCCGACTGCAGCATGCGTTGCGCCTCCTGCAATTGGCTTTGAAACTCCTGAGGCTTCATGGCCGAGTAGGTCATTACAAAATCATTCAAGGGCCGTTGCGGTGCCAGCACCTGGTGCAGGACGCGCGCGTAGTCGACAAAAAATGTCAGTGTGAGGTGCTGGCGATCCCGCAACACCAGCGTGGCGCGGTTGGACTCCAGCTCGTGCGCTACTGCGTTGCTGGTCAGTACACACGCCAGCAGGAATGCAGCGAATTGGATTTTCATGGAGTTTTCAACGGGACGGGCGACTATCTGCAATACGACGTGGAAGGCTGAGTGGTCACGCCAGCGCCGCTGGTGAATTGAAAACTCCAGCAGGCCGTTTTGCCGGGGTTGGCGGCCAAGAGCGCGGTCAACTCGGTGCCCGTCACCGGTTTGTAACGAATTTTGTAGCTGCCCGGTGAGTTGCTGTAGCTGTCAGCGCCCGTTGCGGTGGTCGTGAACGGCTGCGCGGAGCTGAACTGCAGCACCTGGTAGCCGTCTGCCGGGTCGGTGGTCAAGCTCATTGCCGAGTTGGGGAAGGGTGTTACCGGCGGCTTGCGCAGCGGTGAAAACTTGGCCCCTTGCCCGGCCAAATCAGGGCTGGGCGTGCCGCGAAAGCACGACAGCACATAGGGCGATACATCGGTGACGTGGTAGCTGTAGCCAGTCGGCCCGTTGGTGACTGCGCTGGTGTTGCCGCCGCACACACCGTCACGGCTGGCCACCGTACCATCGGCATTGTTGTAGCCAAAGATGGCGAAACCATCCAGCGCCCAACCCAGCGGGTGCGTGTTCCAGTAGCTGGGGGCCTGGCCCGCCATCAGGCAGGTGGGTGCCGCGTGGTAGTGGTAGTCATCGGCCCGGCCCGCGTGCCCGTTGCACACATCCAGCTCGCCCAGCACTTTGGTGTCGCCGTTTTGGCAGCCGCCCTGTTTGCACGGGTTGAAGATCGGCACGCCGTTGATGGCGATGCCAATCGGGCCGTCCACGGCGGAGGTTGTTGCGCTGGCCAAGGCGGGGTTCAGCGGGATCTTCCAGGCGTTGGCACCGAAGAAGTTTTGCGCCACGGGCACCTGCAGGTTGGTAGCAGTGATGCCGTTCATCATGGCGTGGGTGGCCAGGCCGTTGGAGGCGACGTAGGCGTAGCTGCTGTCGCAGGTGGACGTGGCCACGCCCGATGTGGAGGCACTGAGCGAGTCATTGACAAACTTGCAACTCGCGCTGGATGCGGCGGTGATGACGGTGGTGGTCGTCGTTGTCGGTGGGGTTGTCGGTGGGGTCGGCGTAACTGGCGTGACTGGCGTGGCTGGCGAAGTAGTCGCTGTCGCGGCGGCAGTGGCACTGCTGGTATCACCGCCGCCGCCACAGCCAGCTATCAGTGCTATTGCAAGCAGCCCTGTGGTTGTGATCGAAGCCCGGAATAGTTTGTTGCAGCTAACATTTCGAGGAACAGAAGGAGCAGCAGAACAGATGTGGGGTTTCATGTCCCTACTGTAGCGCCTCAGTAAACGAAAAATGGCATCTTTATTATTCAAACTGCCGGTCGTGGGATCAGGCAGACAGTGTTAGCGGCAGCGTGACGAGTGTCGCAATGCGTGACCTACATGCCGCTCGCGGCCAGGCCGGTGCAAACGAAGTCTGCAATTTTTTGTTTTCAGCGATCAGCCTTCAGGAACAAATCGCGATCCGGCGCAAAGTTGGCGTGCAGCGGTAGCAGGGCGCCGCCCAGCGCACGTGCGTCAGAGCCAATACTGCCTTCGAGAAGTTCAGTGGGCCGAATGCCCTCGTGGTTGTAGCGAGACAGATCGCTGCGCGTCTGGGTGATCAACTGCGCCAGCAAGGCACGCGACATTGAGCCATCAATCACCACGGCATCCAGATCCAGAAACGCGGTGCCGCTGATCACGCAATGCGCCAACGCGACGGCGGCGCGGTCTACCCAGGCGTTGGTCTCTGCTCGGTAGGGCGGTTGCATCGCGCGGTCGTCATTGGCAGCTTGCGGCTCCAGGCCCACGGCGATGAAGCGCTGCTCCAATGCCCACAGCGAGGCTTGGTCGATGAGCTGGGCGGGCGGGGGTGAGCTGTCTGTGCTGTCCGCTACGTTCATCGGCAGCGATGCCACCGCCCCCGCGTTGCCATGCACGCCAGTGTGCAGATGCGAGTGAATCACCAGGCCGCCGCCGA
The DNA here is from genome assembly GCA_031416395.1 of Rhodoferax sp. Taxonomy (GTDB): domain Bacteria; phylum Pseudomonadota; class Gammaproteobacteria; order Burkholderiales; family Burkholderiaceae_C; genus JANYCG01. The sequence goes on from JANOTO010000518.1 coordinate 11,322, forward strand.
CGAACGTGTCTACAAACAGGTACAGAAAGCTCTTCAAATCGCGGCCCCACCCGGCCACCAACTCGGCGACACACGCGGCGGACGTGTCTTTGGCAAACTTGACGGGCAGCTTGGTCATGGCCTGCACTTCAGCGGCCAAGTCCAACTGGTTCCAATGCTGCGCATCGTCGTCCGACAAACCCAGCAAGCTGTGCCAGCCACCGAGTGAAAACGGGGCCGCCACGCCCACGCCCACCAGCCGGTGCGTGAGCGCGCCCAGCTCGACTTGCAGCAGGGCGATATTGACACTCAAGGCGGGCAGCAGCGTTTTGGCATCGGGGAATGGATACTGAAGTGACTTGCGGCTGCGCACCTTACCAGTGAAATCCACCAGCAGGCAATCTGCACTGCGCCGTCCGATTTTGATACCGATGGCGAACGCGCCGTCCGGGTTCAACGCCAGCGGAATCGAGGGCTGGCCCACGCGGCCACGCACGGCATCGTGGCGGATCAGCAGCTCGTCTTCCTCCAGCCGCGCGGCGATGAGGCCGATGGTTTGCGATGTCAACCCGGTCAGGCGGGCCAGCTCTGCTTTGGGCAGGCTGCCGTTTTGCCGAATCGCCTGCAGTACCACGCGCTCGTTGAACTGGCGCATGCCGACGTGGTTGGAGCCGCGTTGGCGTAGCAGCGGCGTTGCGCGGAGTAAATCGAGCGGTGCAGCCATCAGGCCAACGCGCTCGCTGGCAGCTCTTCGACGGATTTGGCAC
>JANOTO010000519.1:0-7099 GCA_031416395.1 Rhodoferax sp.
TGGAGCGGCGGCGAGAAGAAAGTCGCCTTGCAAGCGCAGTTCCTGAAACCGCTGCCTGTCACGTCCGCAAATCTGGATGCAGTGATCAAAGCCGGTTGGATCAAGAAAGACGACCTGTGCAAAGGTGTTGACAAGGCCACAGCGCCAGCCGCCTGCAAGTAAGCGGCTCGCCCTTGGCGCTTGATCCCGCCAATCCGGTGCCAGCCTGAGGTCGCGGCGAGAAGTCTCTTGCCGCGACTTATCCTTCTTTTCTGACTAACGAATATTCCACCCAGTCTTTGCGGAGGATTTGCTGTGAACTCAACTTTAACGTCTCTGAGGCAAGCCTCCATCGACTGGCGCCTGGTGTTGATGGCTGCCGTGCTGATGGTCGTCGCGCTAATTTTCAACGTGTTGTCGGGCGGTATCTTTCTGTCGCCCGAAAATCTGTACAACATCGCCCAGCAAACCGCCGTGGTGGGCATTGTGTCCACGGTTGTCGTGCTGGTGATCGTGGCGCGGCACATTGATTTGTCGGTCGGCTCGGTGATGGGCTTTGTCGGTGTTTTGATCGCCACGCTGATGTACACCGCTGGTTGGCACTGGGTCGAAGCAGCGCTGGCGGGCCTGGCTGTTTCCATCGCCGTTTGCATTTACCAAGGCGCGCTGACCGCCGTGCTGGGCGTGCCGTCTTTTGTCGTGACTTTGGGCGGGTTGATGTCGTTTCGCGGCGCGGCGTTTTTGGTGGCGGATGGCAAAACCCAGCCTGTTAGCGATGCGTTTTTCCAGCGCTTTGGCGGCGGCTTTGATGGGGCTATTGGCGTTGAAGCCAGTTGGATTCTGGCGGCGCTGATGTCCATCGCCCTGATGGCGGTCACGCTGAACCGTCGAAGTGCCAAGCAGTCTTACGGGGTGCCCAACAATCCGCTGTGGGTGGACTCGCTGATCGTCTTGGTTCCTATCTTGATTCTGTTGGCCTTTACGGCCGCGATGAACGCCTACCGCATTCCCAGCAAAGACGCGCCGCAAGGCATTCCCATCCCAGTTTTGATTTGGGCTGTTGTCGCATTTGCTCTGTCGTTCTTGGTTCACCGCACGCGCTTTGGCCGCTACGTGTTTGCCATGGGCGGTAACCCCGAAGCGGCGGCGCTGGTCGGCATTCCGGTGCGTCGCGTCACGCTGATGCTGTTTGCCTTGATGGGTGTGTTGATCACGATTGCGGCCATGGTGTCCATCGCGCGCCTGAACGCGGGCACCAACTCGCTGGGCACCAGCATGGAGCTGTATGTGATTGCGGCTGCGGTGATTGGCGGCACGGCGTTGTCAGGCGGCAGTGGTTCGATTTTGGGCTCAGTGCTTGGCGCGCTGATCATGCAGTCGATTGACAGCGGCATGCTGCTGCTGGATGTGTCGATTGGCTGGCGCTACGTCATCATCGGGCAAGTGCTGATCGTTGCTGTGGTGTTTGATGTGCTGTACCGCAAACTCACCGGAGACACAGCATGAGCGCGCCGCTGGTCGAACTCAAGAACATTCGCAAAGCTTTCGGCGGTGTGCATGCGGTGGACGATGTCAGCCTGAATCTCTTCGCTGGCGAGGTCGTCGCCGTGCTTGGCCACAACGGCGCGGGCAAGTCCACCTTGATGAAAATGCTGGCCGGCGCTTACCCGATTGACGGTGGCGAGGTGCTGATATCTGGCCAAAAAGTCAACGTGCGGACGCCCGCTGATGCGCAGGCGCTGGGTATTGAGTCGATCTACCAGACGCTGGCCTTGGCAGACAACCTGGATGCCGTTGCCAACCTGTTTCTGGGCCGCGAATTGCTCACCCGCTGGCGCACACTGGACGATCACCGCATGGATGCCGACGCGCGCAAGGTGTTTGCCCGGCTGAACAAAAACTTCACCAATGTGCGCACGCCGGTGCGCAGGCTCTCGGGCGGGCAGCGCCAGGTGGTGGCGATCTCTCGGGCGATTTATTTCAACGCACGCATCTTGATCATGGACGAGCCGACGGCAGCTCTTGGCCCGGAAGAAACCGCCATGGTGGGCCGCTTGGTCAAGCAGTTGAAGGCGGATGGTGTGGGCATCTTTTTGATCAGCCACGATATGCCCGATGTGTTTGCCCTGAGTGACCGCCTGGCGGTCATGAAGAACGGCCGCCTGGTCGGCACCTACAACACCCATGACGTGACGGAAGACGAAGTGCTGGGCATGATCATTGGCGGCAAGCAGCCCGCGGGTAAGACCCAGGCTGAGCGTAAGGCGGGATGATCCTACCGCCAAGTTCGCAAGCGTATCGCTATGAAGACCACGGGTGACCAGCAATTGGTCAAGCGCATCAACCGCAGCGTGTTGCTGCGCTTGATTCGCGCACAGCCGGGCCTGTCGCGCGCGCAAGCGGCCAGCCAAAGTGGCTTGACCAAGTCCACAGTGAGTTCGGCAGTTCGCGAGCTGATCGACGAGGGCTGGCTCAGTGAAATGGGTGAGGCTGCAGCCACGGCGGCGCGTGTCAGCAGCGTATCCAGCGGCTTGGGTCGCCCCTCCACAGCCTTGCAGATCAATGCCCGCGCCCGCGGCTTGATTGGTGTTGAAATCGCCGTGGACTGCCTGCGCGCCGTGAGTGTGTCGCTCTTGGGCGAGGTGCTTTGGTCGATTGAAGAGCCGCTCAAGCGCACCGAGCCGGCACACGTGTGCCAGCATGCAGCTCGCTTGGCCAGCCTGGCGCAGGCTGAGTTGAAGCGCATGAAGATCATGTTGTCCGGTGTGGGCATCGGTCTGCCCGGCGCGTTTGATGAAGCGAGTGGCATGGTGCGCTTTGCTCCTAATCTGGGCTGGCGTGATGTGGCCTTTCTGCCGCTGATGCTGCAAGCGCTGCATGCCAGCGGTTTGCCTGATGTGCCGGTTCATGTCCAAAACGAAGCTGACACCGCTGCGCTGAGCGAGTATGAATTTGCCAGCGATGAGGCCGACAGTGCGCTGATCTTTGTGACTTGCGATGTTGGTGTCGGTGCGGGCATTGTGCTGAACGACCGGCTCTTCACCGGTGCCCAAGGCATGGCCGGCGAGATCGGTCACAGCATTTTGCAGAAGGACGGCCCGCTGTGTTCCTGTGGCCGTAAAGGTTGCGCGGAGACGTTCATAGGTGCAAGGGCCTTAGCACGGGAGCTTAAGCAGACAGGCAACGTGCAGCAGGCGGGCCACGCGCTCGGCATCCTGATTCATAACCTGTGGACGACATTCAACCCCGGCGCTTTGGTGGTCGGGGGCGGCTCGTGCGTCAAATACCCTGAGCTTTTGCGCAGCGCCCAAGACACGCTGAAAACCTATTCCGCCAGCGCTGGAATCCCCGCGCCCTCAATTCGTCCGGCTCGCTATGGCGCGTTGGCGGCGGCTGTTGGGGCAGCGGCTCTGGTGCTGCACCAGCATCTGCGGCCCATGCATACGCGCTCGGTTCGGGTTGCCGCGAGGCTTGTCACTGTTGGACGGGCAGGTCGCGTGCCAGCTTTGGCCTGAAGCCTTTGTTACCTCACGACCACCAGCACTGCACACCATGTTCCTCGGCATCGACATCGGCACCTCAGAAGTCAAAGCGCTGCTGCTTGACGAGCATCATCAGATTGTCGGCAATGCGGGCGCTGCCCTGGACATCTCACGCCCGCACCCTGGCCATAGTGAGCAGCAGCCCCAAGATTGGTGGGTGGCCACGCACAGCGCGCTTGCCGCACTGCGCTCGACACAGCCGCAGGCCTATGCGGCGGTGGAGGCGATAGGCCTGTCTGGCCAGATGCACGGTGCCGTGCTGCTAGACGGCAACCACGAGGTGTTGCGCCCCGCCATCCTGTGGAACGACACCCGCGCCAGCCTGGAGTGCGCGCAGATGATGCAGGAGTTGCCCGCGCTGCCCCAGCTCGCAGGCAGCCTGGTGATGCCGGGCTTTACCGCGCCCAAATTGCGCTGGTTGGCAACGCATGAGCCAGCCGTGTTCACCCGCGTCGCCAAAGTGCTGTTGCCCAAAGACTACGTGCGCTTCATGCTCACTGATGACTTCGTCACCGATATGTCAGATGGCAGCGGAACCGCCTGGCTGGATGTGGAACAGCGCGATTGGTCGGATGCTCTGCTCACGCTCACGGGCTTGACCCGGCAGCACATGCCGCGTTTGGTCGAAGGTAGCCAAGCCAGCGGCGTGCTGAGTGCTGCATCAGCCAAGCAGTTGAGTCTGAAGCCCGGCATCGTGGTCGCGGGTGGTGGTGGCGACAACGCTGCCAGCGCTGTCGGCATGGGTGCCGTTAATGCGGGCCAGGGGTTTCTGTCGCTGGGCACCAGTGGCGTTCTGTTCTTGGTCACGCCCAGCTACATGCCCAATGCCACCAGCGCGACGCATGCGTTTTGCCATGCGGTGCCAGGCAAATGGCACCAGATGAGTGTGATGCTGTCTGCGGCAAGCTGCCTGCAATGGGCCACGCATCTCTTGGGCGCCGAATCAGAAGCAGCGTTGGAGGCCAAGGCCAGCGCGTTGTCGATGACTGAGCGCGCGCAAGCACCTATTTTTCTCCCCTACCTGAGTGGCGAGCGCACACCGCATAACAGCGCCTCAGTTCGCGGCAGCTTTCACGGTTTGAGCCACGACACCCACGCCGCACACTTAGCCTACGCGGTGATGGAGGGTGTCACCTTTGGTTTGCGCGACGGCCTGCGAGCTTTGCAGGTGGCGGGGTGTTCCTCGAATCGCCTGTCACTGGTCGGCGGCGGCGCGCGAAGTGCTTTTTGGGCGCAGCAGCTCAGCTCCTGTTTGAATGTTGAGATCGTGACCCATGGCGGCTCCACCGCAGGTGGTGCGCTAGGGGCCGCGCGGCTGGCTTGGCTGGCCGTGGGCGGCGACCTGGCCACTGTTTGCACGACACCCGAGATTGACCATGTCTTCACGCCAGACCCCTCAGAACAATCCCTGCTGGCACCCCGCTACGAGCAGTTTCGGCAACTTTATCGTGCCTGAGTTTTACAAGGAACCCCCATGACATCGTATTTCAACAGCATCAATCCCATCACGTACGACGGCCCCGCGTCCAAGAACCCGCTGGCCTTCAAGTGGTACGACAAAAAACGCAAAGTGCTGGGTAAAACGATGCAGGAACAGCTTCGCTTCGCCACCTGCTACTGGCACAGCTTCTGCTGGAATGGTTTTGATCCGTTTGGCTACGACGGCACGTTTGAGCGGCCTTGGCACAAGATGTCAGACCCGATGACGGCTGCCAAAGCCAAGGCGGATGCGGCCTTTGAGTTCTTCCAAAAGCTCGGCGCGCCGTACTACTGCTTTCATGACCGCGATATCGCCCCCGAGGGAGCTACGCCTCGCGACAGCGTGGACCACCTGCACGAGATGGTCGATGTGCTGGGCCTGAAGCAGCAAGCCACCGGCATGAAGCTGCTGTGGGGCACCGCTAACTTATTCAGCCACCGGCGCTTCATGTCGGGTGCGGCCACCAACCCCGATCCTGAAATCTTCGCGCTGGCGGCCTTGCAAGTGAAAGAAGCGATGGATGCCACGCTCAAGTTGGGCGGTGAAAACTACGTGCTGTGGGGCGGCCGTGAAGGTTACGAGACGCTACTGAACACCCGCATTGGCCATGAGTTGGACCAGATGGGCCGCTTCTTGAACATGGTGGTCGAGTACAAACACAAAATCGGTTTCAAAGGCACCATCCTGATCGAACCCAAGCCGCGCGAGCCCACCAAGCATCAGTACGACTACGACGTGGCCACGGTCTACGGCTTTTTGTGCCGCTATGGTTTGGAGCGCGAAATCAAGGTCAACATTGAGGCCAATCACGCCACCCTGGCAGGCCACAGTTTCGAGCATGAGCTGGCAACGGCGGTTGATTTGGGCATCTTCGGCTCGGTCGACATGAACCGGGGCGACATGCAGTGCCAATGGGACACCGACCAGTTTCCCAACAGCATTCCCGAAACCGCGTTGGCGATGTACACGATCTTGCAAGGCGGCGGCTTCACCACAGGCGGCATCAACTTTGACTCCAAAGTGCGCCGCCAGTCCATTGACCCTGAAGACATGTTCTACGGCCACGTCGGTGCCATGGACGTTTGTGCGCGCGCCTTGCTGGTCGCGGAGAAGATGATTCTGGATGGCCGCGTGGCCAACTTGGTCAATGAGCGTTACGCGGGCTGGCAATCCCCATTTGCCAAGGATATGCTGGCGGGAAAAACCTCGCTGGAAGCTGTTGCAAAGCATGTGCTGGATCGCAACCAGGACACAAAGCCTGTCTCAGGCCGCCAGGAGCTTCTGGAAAACTGGTTGAATGATGTGATTTGACTGGGCAGCGTTGAACTATGAAAAAAGTAAGCTGGGGCGTGCTGAGCACCGCCAAAATTGGCTGGGAAAAAGTTATCCCGGCCATGCAACAAAGCGCGCTGTGCAGTATCGACGCGATTGCCTCGCGCAACGTCGATTCTGCAAAAACCTGGGCCACCAAGCTCGGCATTCCAACGGCTTATGGCAGCTACGAGGACTTGCTTGCCGACCCGCAGATCGAGGCTATTTACAACCCGCTGCCCAATGATTTGCATGTGGAGTGGACGCTCAAGGCGGCCCGCGCAGGCAAACACGTGCTGTGTGAGAAACCGTTTGCGATGAATGCCCGCGAGGCCGCCCAAGTTCGCGAAGTGGCAGGCCAAGTCCACATCATGGAAGCCTTCATGGTGCGGCTTCACCCGCAGTGGTTGCGTGCGCGCGAGCTGGTGCGAAGCGGCGAGATGGGTGATTTGCGCACCGTGCAGGTGTTTTTCTCGTACACCAACCAGGATGTCGACAACATCCGCAATCGCCCGGAGAACGGCGGCGGTGCGGTATACGACATAGGTTGCTACGCCATCGTTGCAGGGCGATTCTTGTTTGAGTCCGAACCGCTGCGCGCCATGGCGCTGGTGGATCGCGACCCGGTTTTCAAGACGGATCGCACCGCCAGTGCAGTTCTAGATTTTGGCAACGGTCGTCGGCTTGATTTCACCGTGTCAACCCAATCTACGCCGTTCCAGCGTTTGCAGGCGGTGGGCACGAAAAAGCGGCTGGAGCTTGAGATTCCCTTCAATGCGCCCTTGGG
>JANOTO010000520.1:0-5205 GCA_031416395.1 Rhodoferax sp.
TGAGCGAGTCACGCGTGATGTTTGCTCCATTGAGCGCTGCACAAATCAAAGCCTACGTCGCCTCGGGCGAGCCGATGGGCAAGGCTGGTGCCTATGCGGTGCAGGGCAGGGCAGCGGCATTCATTGCGCACATCAGCGGCAACTACTCGGGCATCATGGGCTTGCCGTTGTTTGAAACGCGTCAGTTGCTCCATGCGTTTGGCGTACGTACGTCGTGAATGATCGAAAAACATGATCACTTTCCCGTCGCCCGGTAACCGCACCCGGCTGCGAGCTCAGTCAATGTAGGGAAGTCGGGGCTGAAGCACTGCCAGGTGTAGCCAGTGGAGGCGTTCACGCTGACAATCTGTTGAAGTTCCCGTTCTTTCGATGTGGCATCCACAAAGCGCACGCGAATACGCGCAGTACCTGCGTACGGCTCAATCACGACACTGCGCAAAATCTCGTTGCGAAATGAGTCTGGCAATGGCAAACCAACATCTTCGTTGCTGATCGGCCATTGGCCCGTTGACTGGTGGTGCTCCGCAACGGCGATCTTGAACTGTTGGGTGGTGGTGAGCGCGATGGACACGCGGTTGATGCGCTCCGCCTTTTCGCGCTGTGATTTCTCCAGCGTCTTACTCGCATCACCGGCTTTGGGCACTGACTTGGTTTGGTGTTGTGATTCGGTTTTTGTGCGATCCAGCTTCTCGCGTTCATCGCGGACGTACACCAGCGCCGCCAGTGTGGCGACGATGACCGCGACCAGGATGGCACCCGTAAGCACCGCTTTATTCTTCATTCACGAATCGTAGCGCAAAGCAATTTGACCCTTGACATCCAAGTTAACATCGAAGTTGACGTTCAAGCTCACTGTTTTATCTCTTTGGATTCCCACTGAAGCCCCATGCAAGAAGATATTCTGATCAACTGGTCGCCCCAGGAAACACGCGTGGCGATTGTCGAAAGCGGCGCCGTGCAGGAGCTGCATGTGGAGCGCGCGCTGGAGCGTGGCTTGGTGGGCAATGTGTACCTGGGCCGGGTGGCGCGGGTGCTGCCGGGCATGCAGTCAGCTTTTATCGACATTGGTCTGGAGCGCGCAGCCTTTTTGCACGTGGCTGATGTGTGGCACCGCCCGCCAGATGGCGAGAGCTTAAGTCTGGCGCGCAGCACGCAGGTGCAGATCCCGATTGAACGCCAGGTGTTTGAAGGCCAGGCGCTCACAGTGCAGGTCATCAAAGATCCGATTGGCAGCAAGGGGGCCCGGCTGTCCACGCAGATCAGCATTGCGGGGCGCTTGCTGGTGTTCTTGCCGCAGGATGACCATGTGGGCGTGTCGCAAAAAATCCCTTCAGCGCAGCGTGACGAATTGCGCAGCCGGTTGCAGGAATTGACACAGGCCGAAGGCGGTGGGTTTATCCTCAGAACCAATGGTGAAGATGCGACCAACGAGGCCTTGTCAGACGATATCCGCTACTTGCGCAAAGCCTGGGCGCGCATCAAGGATGCCGCCGTGCGCGAGCCGCCGATGACGCTCCTGCACCAGGACTTAAATCTCTTGCAGCGCGTGCTGCGCGACATGGTGGGTGAATCCACCCAAACCATCCGCGTCGATTCGCGCGAGCAGTTTGATGCGCTGATGTCCTTTGGCCAGGAGTTCATGCCCACCGCCGGGCAAAAGTTGCAGCATTACAAGGGCGAGCGACCGATATTCGATTTGTTTTCGATTGATGAAGAAATCGCCAAGGCTCTGGGCCGCCGGGTCGATTTGAAATCAGGCGGCTACCTAATCATCGACCAGACCGAGGCGTTGACCACGGTCGATGTCAACACCGGCGGCTTTGTCGGTGCGCGCAATTTTGACGACACGATTTTCAAGACAAATTTGGAGGCTGCACAAGCCATTGCCCGCCAGCTTCGCCTGCGCAACCTGGGCGGCATCATCATTGCCGACTTTATCGACATGGTGCGTGAAGACCACCGCGATGCGGTGTTGGCGGAATTTCGCAAGCAATTGCAACGTGACCGCGTGAAAACGATGGCCGGGGGCTTCTCGCAACTAGGCCTGGTTGAGATGACGCGCAAGCGCACGCGCGAGTCGCTGGCGCACATGCTGTGCGAGCCCTGCCCCGCGTGCGAAGGCCGCGGTAACGTGAAGACGGCGCGCAGCGTGACCTACGACATCTTCCGAGAGATTTTGCGCGAGGCGCGTCAGTTCAACCCGCGTGAGTTCCGCGTGGTGGCTTCTCCTAAAGTGATTGAGCTGTTTCTGGATGAAGAGAGCCAGCACTTGGCGGGCTTGAGCGAGTTCATCGGCAAGCCGGTATCGCTGCAAAGTGAAGCGGCGATGGGGCAGGGGCAGTACGATATTGTGTTGCTGTAGAAGAGGATCTTTTCATAACGATGCCCACCTCGACAATTAGGTCTGTCGCCCGCACCGCTAACCCGCAGCCCATCGCCATTCTGACCTACCACCAGATTGACGCGATTCCTCCCAGAGGCGCGCCGTTTCGCAGCATTTATGTGACCCCCGGCGCGTTTGCGCGGCAGATGGTTATGTTGAAGCTGTTGGGCTACACGGGCCTCTCGATGTCGGCGTTGATGCCGTATCTGCGGGGTGAGCGCTCGGGCAAGGTTGTGGGCATCACGCTCGATGATGGCTACCTCAATAACCTCACGCACGCTCTGCCCGTGCTGGCGCACCACGGCTTCTCGGCCACCTGTTATGCGGTGAGCCAACTCGCAGGCACGACCAACGTTTGGGATGCTGAAATTGGCATGGCTCAAACGCCTCTCATGACTGCCGCACAGTTGCGCCAATGGGTCGCTGGCGGCCAGGAGGTTGGCTCCCACACGCGCCACCATGTGCGCCTGCCGCAGACCGATGCTGCCACCTGCCGCGACGAAATCACAGAGTCCAAAGCTGAGCTGGAGGCGCTGATCGACGCGCCCGTCAATCACTTCTGCTACCCCTACGGTGAGTTCACGCCGATGCACACCGAGATCGCGCGCGACGCTGGCTTTCACACCACCACCACCACTCAGCGCAGCCGTGTGCAAAGTGGCGAAGACATGATGCTCTTGCCCCGCGTTCGGGTGGTGAACAACACCCTGCTGCCCTCACTGTGGCTGAAGGTGGCGACGGGCTATGAGGATCGGCGGCGGTCGTGAGTTGGGACGCTGATGCAGCCTCTGATGCCGTCGAGCAGCCGCCCCCAAAGCGTCTGAAGATCGCGATACTCAACCGCGTCTTTTCGCCCACTGGCGGTGGCGCAGAGCGTTATTCCATCGCGCTGGTTGAGCAACTTGCGTCGCGCCATGAGATCCACGTCTTCGCCCAGCAGATCGACCACCACTGGCCCGGCGTGGTCTACCACCGCGTCTCACAGCTCCTGAAGAGGCCGCGCTGGGTCAATCAGCTCTGGTACGCCACCGCCGCCTGGTGGGCCACGCGAGATGGAAGAGGATTTGATATCGTGCACTCGCATGAAAACACCTGGCACGGCCAAGTGCAGACGGTGCATGTGCTGCCCATCAAACACAACCTGTTCGAGGGGCGAGTCGGTGTTGCGCGCGCCTTGCGCTGGCTCAAGGTGCTGACTAGCCCGCGTCTGCTCGCGTACCTGGCGCTGGAGCGCGCGCGCTATGCCGCGCAAGCGGGGCGGGTGCTGGTCGTCACTTCCCAGGCACTGCACCGCGTGATGGCTCAGACCCATCCCGGCGCGATGCCGATGCTGCGGCTGCTGACACCCGGCGTTGCTGCTGTGCCGGGCAAGGCGACACTCAGTGAGCAACACAGCGTCCGTCAAAGCCTCGGCTTGCCACCCCATCAGCCCTGCATCCTGCTGGTGGGCAACGACTACCGCAAGAAAGGTCTGAAGACCCTGCTGGAGGCGCTCTCGCAGCTAGGAGGCGACGCGATCGTCGCCGTGGTCGGCAACTTCGCGCACGCGCAGGGCTTCAAAGCGCAAATCAAGTCACTGGGCTTGCAGTCGCGCGTTTTCTTTTTAGGTGTGTTGAAAGATGTCACCCCAGCCTACGTGGCCGCCGATGTCCTGGCCCACCCCACGCTGCAAGACACTTTTGCCATGGTCGTTCTGGAAGCGATGGCGCACGGTTTGCCTGTCGTCCTCAGCGATGAGGCGCACTGCGGCATTGCCGGTTTGCTGACGCATGGCGACAACGCGCTGATTCTGAAAGACCCGCGCGATGCCATCGAGTTGTCGGCGCATTTGCGCAGCGTGCTTCAGAATCCGCAACGACGCGAGCACCTAAGCCAGGGTGCCGTCGCGTTCGCGCAGTCCCATCAGTGGGCAGGTATCGCGCAGGCGCAGGAGGCACTGTATTTTGAGTGTTTACAAAAAAAACATAAGTTATAGCTGTAACCCCTCACTGTCGGGCTGTAAACGCAGAGGTGCCGGCGGCAACTACGCGGCATAGAGCTTGATGGCCCAGTACACGCTGATACCTATTTGTACGGCGAAGGCGGTAAATCTTGCTGTCACTGCAGGCGATGACGTTGACACAAGGTGAATGGTTGACTGGGCGATGCGTGCAGTCAGCAGCACGTAGGCCAACGGGTCGGTGATATTCGACTTGCCCGCAGCGACCGCCAGCAGCATGAATCCGCCAAAGAGGGGCAAACCCTCCAGGCAGTTTGCATGCGCGCGGGCAAGACGTTGCATGAACGGCGACAGATTCGAGTTCTCCGGGTTGAAGCCGTTGGCAGCAACCTCGCCGGTCAGTACCAGTTTGGAGCGGACCGTCTCCATCAGCACGAGGAGCAGGAGAGTCCAACTCAGAAAGCCGAGCAGGGCCAGCAGTGTGGTGTTCATGGGGTGTCGCCTCCTAAAAAATCCGTATCAACTAGCGCGGTGCCGTCGCTCAAACCATTCTACGGAGTTGGTGACTCAATAAATGCTGAGGAAGCAAAAATTACCACAATTGTAGTAAATTTTGATCGAAACGAGCCAAAAAAGAGGTAAAAACGGAGATTTGTCGAAAAAAATGAACAAATCGGGCTCTAGCTCTCGGATAATATGCGTATTTAGCTATAAACTAAATAGCATTTAGATCGATGCAATCTCAAACCATCTCTCCTGCCTGCATCCCCATCTGGTGGAGCCGCGCGTATTGGCCGTCTTGGAGGATCAGGTCGTCATGGTTGCCTGTCTCGACAATCTGCCCGGCGGTCATGACGATGATTGGGTCGGCGTGGCGTACGGT
>JANOTO010000521.1:0-2080 GCA_031416395.1 Rhodoferax sp.
GCGATGCTGCCCACGGTGGCGACTTGCGATGACAAGCGTCCTTCGCTCACGGTTGCGGTACGCACGCCCAGGTTTTGCTGGATGCGCGGGCTCACGGTGATCTTGCTGCCATCGCTGTCGCCATCAGCGTATACAGGCACCAGCATCATGTCCATAAAGGGCGATTTGGCGGGTTTGTCAAACTTGTTGCCCGGCACCATCGGGTCGTGGTAGTAGATGATTTTTTTACCCGTCACTGGGTCAACGTCGCCGGCCTTGATGCCTGAGCTGATGTGGCGGCGCGTGGCTTCCTCACCCTGGGCAATGGTTTGGGGCAAGGCCTCGGTTGAACCTGTAGCCGCTGCTGCACCCCCTGAAGCGGACGCAGGGGAAGACATCGCCGCACCCATCGTCATGCCTTGGCTCATTCCAACAGCCCACAGCCCATAGCCACCACCGATGGCAACCACGGTGGTCAGGCCAGCCACCACCCATTTGAGTTTTTTGTTCATGTTCATTTCTCCAAAGTCGAAGCCGACGTTTTCAAGACCGTAGCGTCATGCCCGCCAGCAATCAGATGGTTCAATTGAGCCCACAGCCCCGCCGTTTCCATCTCCAGGCGCAGGCGATCCATGCGGATGTCTATCTCCATGCGCCGCGCCTCCAGCACCGCAGCCAGTGGGCCGGTGCCCCGGTAAGCGGCCAGCGCCGCCTGGGTTCGTTGTGCCCCAAGCGGAATCAGGTCGCGGTCGTAGGTTTCAAGGCGTTTGCGGTTACCGTTCCACTGCAACAGCCAAGCACTCGCTTCCGCGACCCGTTCGCGCAATGTGTCGTCGCGTTGGGCCTGTATTTGCGCGACCCTTGACAATCTGGCAGCAAGCTCACGATCCTGTCGGTTTGCTTGGTTGTTTTGCAAGGGTCGGCTGAAGTTGATCGAAATCATGTTGGAGTAAGCCGGGCCACGCTGGCTGAACATCAGCTCCATGCTCCAGTCACTTTTCTTCTCGGTTTGGGCGATATCGGCCTCGGCGCGCGCCACGGCTTCCTGCTTTTCCAGCACGGCGATATGAGGGTGACCTTTGAGCAGGTCTGCCAGATCGCTTGCCTTGAGCGGTACGTGGGCTAAATCAGGCGCGGCCGCCAAGGGCTGGCGACCCTCAGGCCCGACCCAACGTACCAGCCTGGTTTGGGCGACGGCGATATTTTGCTCAATCTGTTGCAGGCGCTCATCAATTTGTGCAATCTGCGTGCGTGCGGCGAAGACATCCATCTGGCTGCCGCGCCCACCGCTGTAGGTGGCCTGCGCGCCTTCAACTTGCAGCCGGGCTTCCTCGCGCTGGGTGCGCATCAGCGCTTGCATCCGCTCTTGAAAGTGACGCTCCAGCCAGGCCATGGCGGTGTCGCGCCCAAGGTTGATTTGTGTCATGGCCCGGTCGGCCAGTGCCACATCGGCCTCACGTTCAAAGCGGGCGCTGCGTGCCTGGAGTTTGTCGGCGCTGGTCAGCTCGCGCATGAAGCCAATCGATGCCATGGTCATGAAATCATTGGTCAGGTTGAACGCGTCCGACCCCGTGACGGGTAAATTGTTGATGCCAAGCTTGAGTGTGAGATCTGGACTTTGACCCGCAGCCACTGCCATCTGGCGGGCTGCCTCAGCTTGGGCTTCTTGCGCGGGCAACTGCCGTGACTGCTGTTGCGATAACTGCACGGCCCGCTCAAGGGTCAGCGTTGACTGGGCCAATGCACTGGAAGGCGATAGCAACGCATATAGAAGCCACGGCGATGCCTTGCTGGCAAGCCGATGCAAGACGTGACGATTTGGACGAACGGCCTTGACGTTTGAGATAAACATAAGTTTCCTGACTGATAAACGCCGCAATGAGGCGGCAGCTCCGCCCGCAAAAGCCGCTGTTCAGGCGTTTTGCGGACGAACCACGGGCGTGGAAGTCAGGAAATAGGTGGCTTGAAGCCTGGCACGCGCTCGGCGCTGGTGAAGGTGGCGCTGCCAAGCCACAACGCCGCAGAAGGCAGGGGCATCAGAAGCGGGCCGCGCGGGGCATACCCGGTCACCAGGCCCATGCACAGTTGGCAGGTCGTGCAC
>JANOTO010000522.1:0-5477 GCA_031416395.1 Rhodoferax sp.
CGTGACCGCGGCTACACCTTCGTGTCGCACCAGCAAGAAGTCGGCACCGGCTACTTCGATGAAGTCACCACGACGATTCAAGGTGGCAAGTCGAGCGTGACGGCGCTAACCGGTTCTACCGAGGAAGAGCAGTTCCACTGATCTGCTGATCGACTCTGCGCAAAAAGCCTGCTCGTTAGCCAGCAGGCTTTTTTACTTGTAGTGGCAGATCAGTGCACGCCCACAAGAAACGCAGAAGGCGGCAGTATCGGGATGCCGCGCCACGGATGCAACAGCTCCAAGTCGGCATCGCTTGAGAGAATCATCTCTGCGTTGGCGGTTTCGGCCAGTTCAAGAAACTGATTGTCTTTAGGATCGCGGCAATTCCACTCAGCGTAGCTCCTTAACGAGACGCGTGACGTCATCGTCAGTGAGTGCAGCGGCGGCCTGCGTCGCCGCACCGGGCAGCACCTCAGCCCTGTATTGCGCATACCAGCGCGCAGCTTCTTGTCTGCGCCGCGTCACGTCCGCCAGCGCCTGCATGTCGTGCCCAGACACTACATAGGCGACTGTGCGCCCGCGCCGCGTGACTGCGATGGGCTCCCGCTGTGACCGATCCACCAACTCCCCGAAGCGGCTTTGCGCTTCCACCGACGTGACTGACATCATATGAAACCTCTGAAATGGCTAATTCACGTGCTTTCTTATATCTTGCAGGCATGAATTGACGATGCATACAGGAACGGCGTCGTTGGTAAAAGTGATTAGTCTCAGCAGGTTGAGCTGCTAACACCATAAAAAAAGGCCACTCGTGAGTGGCCTTTTTTGACGAAGGAGGCGAAGACCTCAGCGACGATCCACGTCATGCAGCTCGCTCAGGTTGATCAGTGCTGCCAACACAACAGGCTTAAAGCCCACTCTGGCGTTTTCCGCACCATCACCACCACTCAAAATCAGTTTTTGCAGGTATTCCACACAATCGCGATGACCCCAAAACGTCGTGATGGCCTTCGCGATGCGCTCGTGGTGCAGGTTGATGACAGCCATCTCGCGATCTATGCGAGCTTGTTTGGGGATCTCGTGCAAGCCCATTGGGCGCGTAGCCACGTCTTCCTCAAGGTAGCTCAAGGGCGGGAATCCAGACGGCGGTTTCGACGGCAATTTCTTTTCAGGCATGGTGCATTTCCAATGTCGTAGCTCGGAGTCTGCTTTGGAGCACTATTTTAGTTCACCTTGGCAACTAATTCACCATCACAAGCTTTCCTTTGACCCCGCGCGAACCCATGTGGGCGTAGGCGGCCTTCAGGTCAGACATGGGCATGGTCGCATCAATCACGGGTTTTATCTTGCCCTGCGCGTACCACTGGGCCAGCTCGGCCATCATGGCCGCGTTGGCCTTGGGTTCGCGGCGGGAGTAGTCACCCCAGAACACGCCGACGATGGAGGCCCCTTTTAGCAACGCCAGGTTAAAGGGCAGGGCGGGAATCGGGCCGGATGCAAAACCCACCACCAGGTAGCGGCCACGCCATGCAATGGAGCGAAAGGCAGGCTCTGCAAAGTCACCGCCCACAGGGTCGTAAATGACATCGGGGCCGTTGCCGCCGGTCAAGGCCTTGAGGCGATCCCGCAGGTTTTCGGTTTGGTAATTGATGGTTTCATCGGCACCGATGGATTTGCACAGCGCGCATTTTTCGTCTGTGGAGGCCGCAGCAATCACCTTGGCACCGATGGCTTTGGCGATCTGGATGGCCGCCGTGCCGACGCCGCCAGCGGCGCCAAGCACCAGCACGGTTTCACCTGCCTTGAGCTGCGCACGGTCAATCAGTGCGTGGTGCGAGGTGGCGTAGATCATGATGAAGGCCGCCGCATCGACAAATGAAAAGCCGGGTGGTAGCGGCATGCAGCGCTCGGCCGGCGCGATGGTATGGGTGCCAAAGCCGCCGGTGCCCGACAGGCAAGCCACGCTTTGGCCGACTTTCAGATGCGTGACCCCGGCACCTACTGCAGCCACGGTGCCGGCGTACTCAGAGCCCGGCACAAAGGGCAGGGCGGGTTTCATCTGGTACTTGTTCTGCACAATCAGGATATCGGGGAAATTCAGGCTCGCTGCCTTGATTTCGATCAGGACTTCGCCCGCGGCGGGCACGGGTGTGGGCATTTCCTTCCAGGTGAGGGCATCAATACCAACGGGGTTTTCGCATAGCCAGGCGTGCATCTTTGTGTTCCTTGAAAATAGTGGGCAATGATAGAGCCATCCTACAATCAATTACACATAAATAGACGCATGAAAATACTGATCTCCAACGACGATGGCTACCAAGCTCCCGGCATCATCGCTTTGTACGAAGCCCTCAAAGACATTGCAGACGTTGACGTAGTGGCCCCCGAGCAGAACAACAGCGCCAAGTCCAACGCCCTCACGCTGCACTCGCCATTGAGTGTGACGCGCGCAGCCAATGGCTTTCGCTACATCAACGGCACACCAGCGGACTGCGTGCACATTGCGCTGACGGGGCTGCTGGGGTATCGCCCTGACTTGGTGGTGTCTGGCATCAACAACGGGGCCAACATGGGGGACGACACGATTTACTCGGGCACCGTTGGCGCGGCGATGGAGGGCTACCTGTTTGGTATTCCGGCGATTGCGTTTTCGCAGGTCGACAAAGGCTGGCTTCACATCGACGCTGCCGCCCAGAAGGCTCGTGAGCTGGTACTACAGATGATGCAGCAGAAGCTGGGCACTAATGTGGATACCAACAAAAGCGGCGGGGCACCGTGGCTGCTGAATGTCAACATCCCCAATCTGCCCTTGGCCGAGCTCAAACCGATGAAAGTCTGCCGCCTGGGCAAGCGCCACGCGGCAGAGGCGGTAATCACGCAGCAAAGCCCGCGCGGCGATACGATGTACTGGATTGGCGGCGCAGGGCCTGCCAAAGACGACTCAGACGGCACCGACTTTCATGCCACGACCCTGGGCCATATTGCGATGACACCGCTCAAGACCGACCTCACCGAGCACGACCATCTGGGCTACTGGGCACAAGCGCTGGCTCAAATGCACAATCAGTTTCAAAAAATAGCGTCATCAGCATCATGAAGATTAGGCCGTCGTTTCCAGCGCGCCTGAACGATGCACCAGCAGCGATCAAGCGCAGTATTCCGCCCCCGCCAATGGCGCGGGGCCACAGTCTGGACTCGAACGCCTTGCGGACGAACTTGGTGGATAAACTGAGGGCTGAGGGCATCTCAGATCGGTTTGTGTTGAGTGCCATCGGCCGCGTTGAGCGGCATCGGTTTGTAGACTCTGCCTTGGTTAACCAGGCCTATGAAGACACCAGCCTTCCCATCGGCCTGGGGCAAACGATTTCCAAGCCCAGCGTGGTCGCGCGCATGGCGGAACTGCTGCGCGCAGGCTCGCCAGGGCCGTTGGGCCGGGTGCTGGAGATTGGCACGGGCTGCGGCTACCAGGCGGCGGTGCTGAGCCAGTTGGCCACCGAGGTCTATAGCGTTGAACGCCTTCGGGGCCTGCACGACAAGGCGCGGGACAACCTGCGCCACCTGGCGTTGCCCAACGTCCATCTGCTGCTGGGCGATGGCATGCTGGGCTACGCCAAAGGGGCACCCTATGCCGCCATCATTGCCGCTGCGGGGGGTGATGCATTGCCGCAGGCGTGGGTCGACCAGTTGGCCATCGGCGGGCGCATCATTGCGCCTGTATCAAGCAATGGCAAAAGTGGAGGGTCGCAGTCGTTGGTGCTGGTGCAAAAGACCGCCAGCGGCGTCAGTCACACGGTTTTGGAGGCGGTTCACTTTGTCCCCCTAAAATCAGGTGTCGCATAAAGGGTTTTCACAATGCCAGGTTTCTTTGATGATCAGCAGATACAGGCAGCCAGTCGCCCGCAGGGTCAATGGGCCTCGCGCCTTGGCGTAATATTTTGTGCCGCGCTGTTGGTGGCTTGCGGCTCCACCTCGTTGAACCGCGCGCCGGTGGAAGATCGTGGCGGCAGCCGTGTCACGACAACCCCCGCCGCCGCAGATCCCAAAGTTGATCCGGCAAACGCACCCGCCAAGCCGATGCCTGGTGCCGAAAACGCAGGCAACCCTGGCTACTACACGGTCAAGCCGGGCGACACGCTGATTCGCATCGGTTTGGACAGTGGGCAAAACTGGCGCGACATCGTGCGCTGGAACGCGCTTGAGAACCCAAATCAGATTGAAGTTGGGCAAGTGCTGCTGGTGCAGCCACCATCTAGCCTACCTGCCCCCACGGGTGCTGCCGCGACGCGGCCCGTGGCGGCACCTACCGCAACCGCCGGTGCGGTGCCACCCGTAGGCGCATCATCACAAGCTGGCGCATCAGGCGCGGCTGTGGCTAAGCCGGCCACTCCCGCCGCTTCGGCTGCCGTCGCTGCGGCTCCAGTTCCAGCAGCCACTGCGGATGACGACATCGCCTGGATCTGGCCCACGGCTGGCACGGTTTTGGCCGGCTTTGACGAGGCCAAGAACAAAGGCCTTGACATCGGTGGCGCGCCGGGCGCGAGCGTGGTGGCCGCTGCAGACGGTCGCGTGGTCTACGTGGGTGCGGGCCTGCGCGGCTACGGCAACCTGATCATCCTGAAGCACAACAACACCTACTTGACGGCCTACGCCCACAACCAGACGCTGCTGGTCAAAGAAGACCAAAGCGTGCGCAAGGGCCAAAAGATTGCCGAAATGGGCAGCAGCGACACCGACAGAACCAAGCTGCATTTTGAAGTGCGCCGCCAGGGCAAACCGGTCGATCCGGCCAAGTATCTGCCACCGCGCTAGCGGGCTTAGCGATGATCAAGCACTTCAAACCCCCGCAGTCCAAGCCTGACGCTGCGAAAGTGCTTGAAAGCCCACATCGTGCGAGCTCACAGCTGGCCGATGGCGAGCCTGTGGCCCCAGATGCTGGACCCGATTCAGGAAGCAATCGGGCGCAGCTCACCGGCGAGTCTGGTGATGCCCTGTCGCACTACCTGCATGGCGTACGCCGCACCGAATTGTTCAGCCCCGAGCAGGAGTATGCCGCCGCGATGAAGGTGCGCGCGGGTGACTTTGCCGCGCGCCAAAGCATGATTGAGCATAACCTGCGCCTGGTGATCAGCATTGCGAAGGGCTACATGGGGCGCAGTGTGCCGTTGTCCGATTTGATCGAAGAGGGCAACCTGGGCCTGATGCATGCCATCGATAAGTTTGAGCCCGAGCGCGGTTTCCGGTTTTCAACTTACGCTACCTGGTGGATTCGCCAGGCGATTGAACGCGCCTTGATCTACCAAGGCCGCACGGTGCGCCTGCCTGTGAACGTGGTGCGTGAATTGCAGCAAGTGCTGCGCGCCAAACGCGAGCTTGAAAGCGACACCGGCTTGCAGCCACTGAGGCCCGACGGCGTGCGCGCCGAGGACATTGCCGCGCTGCTGGGCCGCGACGCGGTGGGCGTGGCCGACCTGCTGGCCCTCGCAGAGCCTGCCAAATCG
>JANOTO010000523.1:0-7245 GCA_031416395.1 Rhodoferax sp.
GGCGAGATCCAGGGCGCAAACACGGCCAACACGATGAAGATCAGCACCACCACCAGGCCCAACATGGCGCCACGCCTGCGCCGCAAGCGGCGCCAGGCGCGCCGCCACGGCCCGGCATCAGAGGCGCGGGCAGACACGCCAATGGAACCAGGCACGGGTGGGGTGGCGAAGGCGGTGTTCATGGGTAGCGTTTTTGAGAATCACTGGCGCATGCGCGGGTTGACAAGGAAATAGGCCAAATCGGCCAGCAGGTTCAAAAGCATGTAAGCCGTTGCCGTAACCAGCACCACGCCTTGCACCACAGAATAATCGCGGTTGAACACTGAATCCACAATGAGTTTGCCGAAGCCGGGAATGGTGAACACTTGCTCTGTCAACACCGCGCCAGACAGCAGCGTGCCAAATTCAAGCGCGCCCAAGGTGATGATGGGTGTGAGCGCGTTACGCAAGGCATGTTTGAGCACCACGGTGCGCTCGTTCAGGCCCTTGGCGCGGGCGGTGCGCACGTAGTCGGCCGACAGCACCTGCAACATGGCGCTGCGCGTGTGGCGCATGAGCACGGCGGCAATCGCATTGCCCAGTACGAAGGCGGGCATGATCATCGCGCTCAGGTTGGCACGCAGGTCTTCAAACGGGCTGACGTAACCGGAGGCGGGCAACCAGCCGAGCTGTACCGAAAAAAGCAAGATCATCAAGATGCCCAGCCAAAAATTGGGCGTGGACAGGCCCCAAAGGGCAAAAACATTGGCGCAGTAGTCCCACGCCGTGCCGCGCCCAATGGCTGAGACGATGCCCGAGGGGATGCCGATCAGCAAGGCGATGCCCATCGCCATCACCGCCAGTTGAATCGTCACTGGCAGCTTCTGGACGATGAGATCCGACACCGGCTGCTGGGTGCGAACAGACTCACCCAGGTCGCCGCGCGCTACGCCGCCCACCCAGTAGGCGTATCGAACGGGCAATGGCTCATCCAAGTGCAACTTGACGCGCAAATACGCCACCACAGTGGGGTCTTGGTCTTCACCAGCCAGTATTTTTGCGGGGTCGCCCGGCAACAGTTGCTGCAAGCCGAAGATCAGCATCGACACAAACACCAGCGTTGGCACCAGTGTGGCCAGGCGCTTGACAAGGTATTCCAGCATCGTCAGCGCGCCCCGGAGTCGTTCAAAAAGCTCAAGGCGTCATCTTCAAGCCAGTCACACGCAGCAGGCCATCTGGCACGTTGCGCACGCCAGACAACTTGCCGTTGTAGGCCCACAGCCAGTTGCGGTGGTACAGATAAATGACTGGGCGCTCTTTGAGCACGGTGGCGGCGATTTGCTCAAACACTTTCTTGCGGGCGGCCGGGTCGCGCAGCTCGCGCGACTGGTTCAAAAGCGCGTCAGTCTCAGGTGTGCAAAAACCGGCGTAGTTCAGCGGCTGTTTGCAGCCATGGAAGCTATACAGGTTGCCGTCCGGGTCGGCGCGGCCGCTCCAGGCCAGGGCGTAGGCGTCAAACTCGCCTTTGTCGGCCAGGTTGAGCGAGGTGGCAAATTCGGCCGCTTGAATCTTCACGTCAAAACCGGCTTCGCGTGTCATCGCCTGGATCACAAGCGCCAGGCGTTGGGCGTCAGACGTCGTCGGCGTGAGCAGTGTGAAGCTCGGGTTGGGCACGCCAGCTTCCTTCAACAAGGCTTTGGCTTTGGCGATGTCTCGTTTGGGAATCGGCACGTTCTTGGCGTAATAGGCGTTGGTGGGTGCGACCCACTGGTTACCCACGGTGGCTTCGTTGTCCATCACCACTTGCGCCAGGCCTTGGCGATCCAGCGACAACTCGAACGCTTCGCGCACGCGGGCGTCGCGGCCCAGCGGGTTCTTTTTGGCCTGGTCGCTCTTGCCGATGTTGATGGTGATGCCTTGGTAGCCGATCTCGGTGATGCGCGAGGTTTTGAGCTTTTTGTCGGCAATGATTTTTTCAATGTCGCTGGAAGCCACCCGCTCGATGAAGTCGAGCTGGCCGGCTTTCAAGTTGGCCAAGCGCACCGTGGCATCGGGAATCGGCGTGTAGGTGACCTTGTCGAAATTGATCTGCCCCTTGTTCCAGTAATTCGCAAAACGCTCAAACACGATGCGGTCTTGCGCCACCCGTTCGACAAACTTGAACGGCCCCGAGCACACCGGGTTGGCACCGAACTTGTCGCCCGCCGCCTGCGCCGCCTTGGGCGAGACCATCATGCCGGCGCGGTCGGCGAGCTGGGCCAAGAGTGGCGAAAACGGTGCGGTGAGGTTCATGCGAACCGTGGCCGCGTCGATGACCTCCACGGAGGCGACGGGTGCCAATTCGCCCCGGCGGTTCGAGCCGGGCATGGTTTTGTGCCGTTCGATGTTGAACTTGACCGCTGCCGCGTCAAACTTCTCGCCATCGTGAAAGGTAACGCCAGGGCGTAGCTTCATGGTGAGTGATTTGTTGTCTGCTGACCATTCCCACGAGGTGGCCAGTTGCGGCACGATGGTGAGTTTTTCATCGACATCGAGCAGCTTGTCGCACAACGAGGCGAAGACGATGCGGCCCACGAAGCTGCGCGCCAGCGATGGGTCAAGCACATCCGGGTCTTCGGCCAGACCGATTCGCAAGGTCTGCGCCTGCAACGCCAAAGGCGCTATGGACAGCACCACAGGTGCCAGCGACAGCGCCAAGGTTTTGAGAAGGAATCGCGGCGAAAAACGCATAGTGTGAGCCCTAAGTTGAATGATGGAGAGGTGACTTGTCGATGAAGATATCACAACGGCGGCGCAACAAAGGCAGACTGCAAGCGCTCGAGGCGGCGCTGCGCGGTGCTTGGGCCGTCGAGTGCGCGAAGTGGCCTTGTGGTCAGTTGAATGTCACGCCAAAAATGGCAGGCGACTGCCTGGCCGGGTTCGCCCAACAGGGTGGCTTCGAGCACCGGAGCCTTTTCAGAACACAAAGCCTGCGCGTGCGCGCAGCGGGTATTGAAACGGCAGCCGTTGGGCGGGTTCAGCGGGCTGGGCACGTCGCCAGCCAACACAATGCGCTCGCGTTTGGTTCCTGGCAAGGCGGGTTTGGGCAGCGGGATGGCTGACAGCAGGGCCTGGGTGTAAGGATGGCGGGGCGTGGCGAAGAGCGCGTCGCGGTCGCCAATTTCAACAATACGGCCCAGGTACATCACGGCGATGCGGTGGGCGATGTGTTTGACCACGGCCAGATCGTGCGCGATGAACATGTAGGCCAGGCCCAGGCGTTGTTGCAAATCTTGCAGCAAGTTCACCACCTGCGCCTGCACCGAGACATCCAGCGCCGACACCGCTTCATCACAAACAATCAGTTGGGGCTCGACCGCCAGCGCCCTGGCGATGCCGATGCGCTGGCGCTGCCCGCCGGAGAACTCATGCGGATACCGGCTGGCATGGTCGGGTGCCAAACCGACAAGGCCCAGCAGTTCGTTGACACGCGCCGCATGCCGCCCGCTGTGCAGGCCATGCAACATCAGCGGCTCGGCCAAGGTCTGGCCAACCGTCATGCGCGGGTTCAGCGAGGAGTAGGGGTCTTGAAAAATGATTTGCATGGCGCGGCGTTGCGCCCGCAATGCATCCGCATTCAGGGTGCTGAGGTCTTGGCCGTCAAATTTGATTTGACCAGCCGTGGGCTCGATCAAGCGCAGCACCACGCGGCCCAAGGTCGATTTGCCGCAGCCGGATTCGCCCACCACGCCCAGTGTTTCCCCGGCAGCGATGGTGAGATCAACACCGTCCACCGCCTGCACATGGCCTTTGACGCGGCCCAAAACGCCCCGGCGCACCGGGAAGTGTTTCACCAGGCCTTTGACTTCCAGCATGGGGGTCATGCCAGTGCCAGGCTGGCACCCTCTGGCATCAAAACGTTCGGGTTCAGAGGCGCTTTCCAGCAAGCCGATTCATGCCGTGTACCGACCATTTGCAGGCTCGGCTCGGCGCTGTGGCAGTGCGCATCGGCAAACGGGCAGCGCGGGGCGAAATTGCAGCCGGACATTTTTTGCAATTGACCTGGCACCTGGCCGTTGATGGAGGCCAGGCGGGTTTGCGCCACGTCCAGCCGGGGGATCGAACCCAACAGCCCCACCGTGTACGGGTGCTGAGGTGTCTCAAATAATTGCTGCACTGTCGCGCGCTCCACCACACGCCCGGCGTACATCACCACCACCTCGTCGGCCACTTCGGCGACGATGCCCAAGTCATGGGTGATGAGGATGATGGCAGTGCCGGTTTCTTCCTGCAAGTTGCGCATGAGTTCGAGAATTTGCGCTTGAATCGTCACGTCGAGCGCGGTGGTGGGTTCGTCGGCGATCAACAGGCGCGGCTCGCAGGCCAGCGCCATGGCAATCATGGCGCGCTGGCGCATGCCGCCTGAAAGTTTGTGCGGGTGCTCGTGAAAACGCAGCTCGGGCGCAGGCATACGCACCTTTTGCAACATGGCGATGGCGCGCGACTGCGCTTCGGCGCGGCTGATGTTGCGGTGGCGCAAGAGGCCCTCGACGATTTGCTCGCCGATGGTGAACACCGGGTTGAGCGAGGTCATCGGCTCCTGGAAAATCATCGCCATGCCGTTGCCGCGCAGGTCTTGCATGTCACGCGCAGGGGCACCGACAAGTTCGCGTCCTTCAAAACGAATGGAACCGCTGTGAATGCGACCGGGCGGGTTGGGCACCAGGCCCATGATCGACAACGCTGTCACACTTTTGCCGCATCCAGATTCACCGACGATCGCCAATGTGCGGCCCGCGTCGATGGTGAAACTCACACCATTGACAGCGGGGAATTCACCGTCTTCCGTGGTGAAGTGTGTGCGCAGTTGCGAAACTTCCAACAGCGCGGTCATGCCAGTTGCGCGGCGCGTTGCGCTTGATGTGCGTGGAACTGTGTAATCCGGGCCTCAATCTGGCCGCGATCCGTCAAACCCGCGGCATCGTGCCGCCCGGCGAGGCAAGACAGGAAAGGCTGGAATCGCTCCAGACTTTTGTCGTACAGGCGGCGCAGTTCGAGCATGGGTTCTTCATGATCATCGACGCGCAAGTCCAGTTGCAGGTAGTCTTCGTCGCCCTGAATGCACAGCGCAGCCGACTGTTTGCCGCGTTTGTCGCCACCGGCATCTTCGCCAGCGGCCATGGCCGCCAGCAGGCGTTCGGCCAGGGGTAGATGCAGCGATTGTTGAAATGCGTCTGCCGTGGCCTCAAGCACTTGCGGGCCAGCCAGCATGTTGCCGGCCACGCTGAGGTCTTCAAAAATTTGGTGACCGCACCAATCAACGCAACCTGATCCGGTAAACGCGGCCCCCGGCCCAGTCGCAGGTAGCACATGAAGCTGGCGCTGGTCGCGCCCTGGGTCGGCTTCAACCAGTGCCGCAACGGTCAGTTCTGCAGGCCGGCCAGCAGCCAGCAGTTGCAAGCCGCGCGGGCCATAAGTGGGGTTCATCAAGGCTTGGGTTGACAATGCGCCCAAGCCGCGCTGCGTGTGCATACACAAGGCACCAACGGCGAAGAAGCGGCTAGCAATCGCGACACCAAAATTGCCATGCGCATCACGCGCAATAATCGACCAAGTCATCGGGGGAGTATACGGACTCTATGCCGTCTAACGTGGAACTTGACATCACCGATGCCGATGGATTTGCATACCGGCCTGTGGCTAACCCCTGCCGCAGCAACCCAGGCCCGAACCCACCGCGAAACAACTCACCCCGCAACATCGCTCTCAAGCAGCAGGCGGACGTAACGCATGTACGGAATTCCCTTTGCTTTGGCCTTGCTCTTCAACGCATCCAGCAAATTTTGAGGTAGGCGCATATTCAGGGCCGCTGCTTTCGGTTCGAACTCGAAACGCATTGGCTTGAAGCCCGAGAGGTCAAATGTCGAAAGGTCTGCCGAATCAACGAATTGCTCTGCCTCTGCATCACTTTTGAGCGATGGCATGGGTTTAGCTTTGGTTTTGATTTTCGTTTTAGAAGCGGTTTTCATAGTGGTCGATCTTTTTCTGATGCATGTACCTGGCACTGATGGGGCGAAGCACCGCTTGACCGTCAACCTTGCGGGGCCACTCAGAAGACTCCTCTGCCCCGCGCGGCGCTCCACCTTAGCTGCGCACAAAAGCCAATAAGTCCGCAAATTCATTCTTATCGGCGGCTTGCAAAGCTGCAAGATACCGAGCCCGCGCCTCGTTGGCGGTGACCAAACTTGTGCCGCTGCCCCAGGTGAAAGCGGGTCGCCCCAATTGCTTTAGCAATGCGTCCGCCATCATGCGCGCATGGCGGCCATTTCCGTTGAGGAACGGGTGGATCAAAACCAAAGCATGGTGAATCCTTGCGGCTAACTCATCCACTGCAAACGTTTCATTGTTGACCCAATAATTGGCGTTGCCCAGCAGTTGGTTCAGCTTGACGCAGATCAAGGTCCAATCGCAACCGATGTTCTCGTCTGACATTCGAAACGTGCCCGCCCATTTCCAGGTTTTGTTGAACATCCGCCGGTGCAATTCGCGGCAAAAGCTCTCGGTCAACACATCAGGACGTCTGGCACTTCGCAGCCACTGGGTGGCCTGAAGGATGTTCTCTTGCTCCCACTCATTCAGCGCGCCGTTGGTTTCGATGTGCCGGGGAATCAGCCCGGCCATTTCATTCGGATCCAAAGGGGTTTGCGAGTCCTGCGCGTTAAGGTCGCCAAGGTCTACCGCCATAGAGCCGACCATTTGCCGCGCAGCAGCTCTTGCGCTCGACGGATGACCTGCTTCTGGATGCGCTCGTCAGTGGGCTTTTGGTCCTCTAAACTCATCGTGTGCGCAACCCCATCGACTTCTATTTTGGCCAACTGCGTTGCACGGTCTTGCACAACCTGCAGCAAGGGCTTGCGGGGTACGAGGGCGTAAACAAGGTCGCAATCCAGACCGTTGGCCATTTTGCGCAACTGCCCAAGCGAGATGCGCTCATCCGCCTCTGATTGTTCGGATTTGTGCAACGCCGAGCCAGAAATACCCATACGCCCGGCCTGCTGGCGCTGGGTGCGGCCAAGGGCCTCGCGAATCTCCCTCAGCCAGCCCTGTGACGGTGCGCGTTTGGCCAGCAAAATACGGTAGGGTGCCACCGAGGTCTGTAGCTGTTCTACCCGTAGGAGGTTAAATTCATTGGACATTTTGATATCCTATAAGCAATCATAATGGCTATTATTGCTATCTTACGCAGAAGCAATTGTCTATTATTTGCTTATCTTTTAGGAAGCAAAA
>JANOTO010000524.1:0-4201 GCA_031416395.1 Rhodoferax sp.
CCGCTGGCGGGGAAGGCGTTCTTTCGACCGCTCCAGAACTTTAAACGCTCGGCTTCGTTTTGACTCACGGCGATGGCGGTTGCACCGCAGCGCTTCAACACCTCGGTCATGCGTCCGATTTCTTCTTCGACTTCCTCGGGCGTGCCGTCGCTTTCGCACAGCAAAATCGCGGCGGCGGTGAGGTCATAGCCCGCATGCACGTAGTCTTCTACCGCCGCGGTCATCGGCTTGTCCATCATCTCCAAGCCAGCCGGGATGATGCCCGCTGCGATCACCGCTGCCACTGCGTCGCCAGCTTTGCGGATGTCGTCGAAGCTTGCCATGATGCAGCGCGCCAGCATGGGCTTGGGGATGAGTTTGACGGTGACTTCGGTCGTCACCGCCAGCATCCCCTCAGAACCGACGATCACGCTGAGCAAGTCGTAGCCTGGTGCATCCAGCGCGTCGCTGCCAAACTCAACGGGCTCGCCCTCCATCGTGAAGCCTTTGACTTTGAGCACGTTGTGTACTGTGAGGCCGTATTTCAAACAATGCACGCCGCCTGAGTTTTCTGCGACGTTGCCGCCAATGGTGCAGGCGATCTGGCTGCTGGGGTCGGGCGCGTAATACAAGCCATACGGCGCAGCGGCTTCGCTGATGGCCAGGTTGCGCACGCCGCATTGCACCAGCGCCGTTCGGCTCAACTTGTCAATTTTCAGAATCTTGTTGAACTTCGCCAGCGACATCGTCACGCCCAGCGCGTGCGGCATCGCCCCACCCGAGAGACCCGTGCCCGCGCCACGCGCCACCACGGGTACGTTGAGGCGATGGCAAGTTTTTAGCACGGCTTGCACTTGGGCATCGGTCTCAGGCAGCGCGACCAGCAAGGGTCGCTGGCGATAGGCGGTGAGGCCATCGCACTCGTAGGGCGTGGTGTCTTCGTTGTGCCATAGCAGGGCATGCTTCGGCAGATGAACCTCAAGCGCAGGCAGCAGTTGCGCAAGAAGCTCCGTTTTTTGGAGCATTTCGGGTTTGACGGCAGCGTTCATCAGCACACTATAAACCGCTGTGACGGGTAGATAGAATTGCCCACCGATTTCCCCTGGAGTGCCGTGGTGTCAGATTCGTTCAAAGTAGGGTTGCAATACCTGTTGCCCAAGCAGGCGCTCACTGTTTTTGCGGGTTGGGTGGCCTCGCGCGAGTGGGGCGCGCTCACCACACGGTTGATCACCTGGTTCATCGGCAAATACAAAGTCAACATGGCCGAGGCGGCCAACCCAAACCCGGCCAGCTACGCCAGCTTCAACGTGTTTTTTACGCGGCCCCTTAGACCCGGCGCACGCCCTTTGGCGCAGGCCGAATGGGTGTGTCCGGTGGACGGTGCGATCAGCCAGCTCGGCGTGATTGAGCGCGATCAGATCTTCCAGGCGAAAGGGCACCACTACTCGACCACCGCGTTGGTGGGTGGCGATGCCGCGCTGGCGGCGCAGTTTCAAGACGGCCACTTTGCCTGCATTTACCTAAGCCCGCGCGACTACCACCGCATCCACATGCCCTGTGCTGGCAGGCTCAAGCGGATGATTTACGTGCCGGGCGATTTGTTCTCGGTCAACCCGGTGACGGCGCGCGGCGTGCCGGGGCTGTTTGCACGCAACGAGCGCGTGGTGTGCGAGTTTGAATCGCCGCACGGCCCTTTCGTCCAGGTGCTGGTGGGCGCGACCATCGTGGGCAGCATGGCCACTGCGTGGCACGGCGTGGTCAACCCACCACGCCTACCCGAAGTGCGCGAATGGCACTACCGCGAGGGCGAAGTCATCCTGGAACAGGGCGACGAAATGGGGCGGTTTTTGTTGGGCTCCACGGTGGTGCTTTTGTTCCCCAATGGCGGTTTGACATTCAATTCTGCATGGTCACCAGGTGGCGCGGTGCGATTGGGCGAGGCGATGGCGACGCTTTAGCGGGCGCTTGGCAGAAACAGCCCCTGGAGATCGTTCAAAAAATCATACCCCCGCGCGCTGGCCCTCACTCGGGAGAAATCTCGCTCCAGCAGGCCCTTGCGCTCGCCCTCCTCCAGCGCTTTCTGAATGGCGGTGATGGGCAAGCCGGTGCGCTCATAAAACTGGTTCAGCGCAAAGCCGTCTTTGAGGCGCAGCGCATTGAGCATGAATTCAAACGGCAAATCGGCGCGGCTGACTTCAACATCTTGCGCCACGCAATGGCCTGCCAAAGCGCGTTCCATGTACAGACGTGGCTCCCGGAACCGCACTTGGCGCTGGATGCGGTGCGCAAAGCTGAGCTTGCTGTGCGCACCGGCGCCAATGCCCAGATAGTCGCCAAACTGCCAGTAGTTCAGGTTGTGAAAACACTTGTGGCCCTCGCGTGCGTAGGCGGAGACTTCATAGCGGTGCAAGCCTGCGGGGCCGAGCATGTCGGTGATCAAATCGAGCATGTCGTAGGCGGTATCGTCTTCAGGAATGACGGGCGGGAACTTGGCGAAGTAGGTGTTGGGCTCGATGGTGAGGTGGTAGATCGAGATGTGCGGTGGCTGCAAGGCCAGGGCGGTTTTCACGTCTTGCGCCAGCGACTCCAGCGTTTGGCCGGGCAGCGCATACATCAAGTCGAGGTTGAAAGTATCAAACGCGGATGCCGCCTCTTCCACCGCCGCAATGGCCTGCGCCGCATCGTGCACGCGGCCCAGGGCTTTGAGATGGTCG
This sequence comes from Rhodoferax sp., assembly GCA_031416395.1. Taxonomy (GTDB): domain Bacteria; phylum Pseudomonadota; class Gammaproteobacteria; order Burkholderiales; family Burkholderiaceae_C; genus JANYCG01. The sequence continues at coordinate 2,694 of JANOTO010000524.1, forward strand.
TCGTTGAAACTCTGCACGCCGACGGACAGACGCGTCACACCCGCGCTTCGGTAGGCACGAAAACGATCCCGCTCAAACGTGCCAGGGTTGGCTTCGAGCGTGATCTCGCAGTCGGCAGACAGCTTCAAGCGGGCTCGCACATCACCCAGCAGACGGTCAATCGCCTGCGGTGAAAAAAGGCTCGGCGTGCCACCGCCGATAAAAATGCTGTGAATCGTGCGACCCCAAATCAGCGGCAGCGCGGCCTCCAGGTCGGCCACCAGAGCGTCCACGTAGCGCTGCTCGGGAACCTCGCTACCGCTCATTTCATGCGAGTTGAAATCGCAATAAGGGCACTTTTTGAGGCACCACGGCAGGTGGATGTAGAGCGACAGCGGGGGCAGCGCCGTGAGCTGCAAGGTGCCAGGGCGAAGGTAGTGTTGGATGTCTGGCTGGACAACGGGTTGAGCCACCGCCTCGGGCGATTGCGCGTGGATGGGAATCATGCAGCGCCCCAGCGCTCGCGCATCAGAGTCAGCATGGCCTTGGCGGCGCGGCCTCGGTGGCTGTTGGCATTTTTCACCTCAGTCGGCAATTGCGCAAAGGTCTTGCCAAACTCGGGCAGCCACATCACCGGGTCAAACCCAAAGCCGTTGTCGCCAATCCGCTCGCGCGTGATTTCGCCAACGACGCGGCCTGCGGCGATCAGCGGCTCGGGGTCGTGCGGGCTGCGCACGGCCACCAGGGTGCTGACCAGCGCGGCGCGGCGCGCGGTGATATTTTTCATCTGCTCAAGCAGAGCCGTCACATTGTTATCGTCGCCCTTGGAATAGCCAAACTGGGTGGCGTAGTAAGCCGTGTCCACACCGGGCAGCCCGCCAAAGGCATCGACGCACAAGCCCGCGTCATCCGCCACGCTGGGCAGGCTACTGTGCTGAGCGGCATGGCGGGCCTTGGCCAACGCGTTTTCAACAAAGGTGCGGTGCGGCTCAGGTGCTTCGGGGATGCCCAACTCGCCCTGCGCGATCAGCTCAAACCCGAGCGGGGCAAACAGGGCGTGCAGCTCGGCCAGTTTGCCGGGGTTGTTGGAGGCGAGAACGATCTTCATGCCAGGTTCCCAAGCGCCGGGCTGGGTATCACGATGCGCGTGACTGCCCTTGCAACACGATCAACTCGCCAATGCCTTTTTCGGCCAGCGCCAGCAAGGCATTCATCTCGTTGCGAGAAAAAGCCGCGCCTTCCGCCGTGCCCTGCACTTCGACAAAATGGCCTGCGCCCGTCATCACCACGTTCATATCGGTGTCGCACGACGAATCTTCGGCGTAGTCCAAATCAAGCAGGGGCGTGCCTTGCAAGAGACCAACCGAGATCGCCGCGACCGATGCCGTGATGGGCGACGCAGCCAGCTTGCCTTGCTTCATCAGGTGCGCCACTGCATCTTGCGCGGCGACAAATGCGCCGGTGATGCTGGCCGTGCGGGTGCCACCATCAGCCTGGATCACATCACAATCCAAGGCGATGGTGCGCTC
>JANOTO010000525.1:0-7623 GCA_031416395.1 Rhodoferax sp.
GTTGTCAGAAGCGGGCGTCGCTGCGATGTCAGAAGCGGGTTCGGTGGCTGTGCTGTTGCCCGGTGCGTTCTACTTTCTTCGCGAAACCAAAGTACCACCGATTGAGCTGCTGCGCCACCACAACGTACCGATGGCGATTTCAACCGACTGCAACCCCGGCAGCTCGCCGTGCACCTCGCTCTTGTTGATGTTGAACATGGCCTGCACCCTGTTCCGCCTGACACCTCAAGAAGCGCTCGCGGGTGTCACACGCAACGCAGCGCGCGCTCTGGGCTTGCATGACCGCGGTGTGCTGGAAGCAGGCAAGCGTGCGGACTTCGTGCTCTGGGACGTGGATCATCCCGCTGCGCTGAGCTACCGCATGGGTACCAATCCGCGACTTAAGACTATTTTTGCGGGGGTCGCGCTTGATGCTTGAACCAACACCAACAGCCCCAAGCTTTTCCCTGCAATGCGGTACGTCGCCGCTGCTGGTCAGCATGCCGCATATTGGTACTGAAATTCCCACCGAACTTGAGGCTGCGTTCGTGCCACGCGCATTGGCCGTGGAAGATACCGACTGGCATCTGTCGCAGCTTTACGATTTTCTGCCGGAGCTGGGTGCAAGCGTTCTGATGCCGCGCTTCTCGCGTTACGTGATCGACCTGAACCGCCCGCCGGATGATGCGCCGATGTACCCCGGCGCGTCCAATACCGAGCTGTGCCCCACACGGTTCTTCACGGGCGATGCGCTCTACCGTGCGGGCTGCGAGCCCAATGCCCCAGACCGGGCTGCAAGACGCACCACTTTTTGGCAACCCTATCACACAGCCTTGGCACAAGAGTTGGTGCGCATTGAGGCAATCCATGGCTATGCCCTGCTGTGGGACGCGCACAGCATTCGCTCTCAGATTCCGTGGCTGTTCGAGGGACGACTGCCAGATCTCAATATCGGCACCGCCAGTGGTGCCAGCGCGGATGCGTCCATCACCGATGCGGTGCTTGATGCGGCATCCGGGAGTGCTGATGATGACGCTGGCTGGCCCAGCCGCGTGCTCAATGGTCGCTTTAAAGGCGGCTACATTACTCGCCACTACGGCGCGCCACAGCAGCGCGTGCATGCGGTACAACTGGAGATGTGCCAGGCGCTCTACATGCAGGAGGTGCAGCCCTTCGCCTACGACAAGACCAAAGCTGCGCGTATTCAGCCCATCTTAAAGTCGATGATGGCGCAAGCCTTGGTCGCCTGCACGAAGTTCTATGGCGCTTGAATCAAAACGGTATTTTGCCCGGCACGCCTGGATTGACGGCGGGTGGAGTGCGGATGTCGTGCTGTCAGTGGACGAGTTGGGGATGTGGTGCGATGCCCAGCCTAATGCGCCTCCGGATTCGCGGTTGAGCGCGATTGCGCTGAGTGGCTCCGTGCTGCCGGGTTTGGTCAACGCGCACAGCCATGCCTTTCAGCGCGCGATCGCCGGGCTGACCGAGTGCCGCTCTTCCGATGCTGTGGCGGGCGCTGACGACGACTTTTGGAGCTGGCGCAGCCGTATGTACAGCGCTGCCAACCGCATTACGCCCGCGCAGCTCGAGGCTATCGCCACGTTCCTTTACGCCGAGTTGCTGGCTGGCGGTTACACCCAGGTCTGCGAGTTTCATTACCTGCACAACGACCTGCATGGCAAACCGTATGCCGATTCGCTGGAGATGTCGCACGCCTTGGTTCGCGCGGCGCAAGCCACAGGCATCGGTTTGACGCTGCTGCCCACGCTTTACATTCGCTCGGGCTTTGGTGCGGCCGGGCTGCGTGAAGACCAGCGCCGTTTCGCATCATCGCCCGAGCGGGTGCTGCAAATGGCAGACCGCATCGCCCAGCAATCGCCCAACCGCAAGCGCATCAATGCGGGCATCGCCTTGCACTCGTTGCGCGCCGTTGACGCACCGGCGATTGAGGAAGTAGCGCAGCAAGCCAACCGTCAAAACCTGGCCGTTCACATCCACATCGCTGAGCAGAAGCAGGAGGTGGCGGACTGCATCGCTCACCATGGACAACGTCCGATTGAGTGGCTGCTTGCGCATGCGGATGTCAAGTCCAACTGGAACCTGGTTCATGCCACGCACACCACCGCTAAAGAGCTTGCAGGCATTCAACAAAGCGGTGCGTCGGTTGTGATTTGCCCGTCAACCGAGGCCAATTTGGGTGATGGCGTTTTTGATTACCCAGGCTATGCTGGACAGGGCGGAACGTGGTCCGTCGGCTCAGACAGCCACGTCACGCGCAGTTGGCCCGAGGAGCTGCGCCTGCTTGAATACTCACAGCGCCTGTTGCACCGCAAACGCAACGTTGCCGCCGGGGTGTCAGCGCAGGCCAGCAGTGCGGCTGCGCTGTTTGAGTCAGCACTCGCGGGGGGGCGAGCCGCCACGGGTCTGGTTGTGGGTGGAATCGCAGTCGGCAATCGAGCAGACTTTTTGGTGCTTGATCACGATGCCTCGGCTCTGGTCGGCGTGCCGCCTGCGCAACAGCTCGATGCGCTCGTGTTCTCAAGTCCCACCGCAGCATTTGACCAAGTGTTCGTGTCGGGCAAGCAGGTGGTGCGCAATGGGCGGGCAGTGGGTGCGGGCCCCGCATTTGATCTTCGGCCGGGGTTGGCAAACAAATTCCGCACCGTAATGAGGGAGCTTTGGCGTTGAATTTAAACTAGTCGTCTTTTTGCAAATTTTCCTCAACAACTATCGACATGAGCATCAACATGAGCATCAATTTCAAAGGCCGCGTGGCGATCGTGACGGGCGCGGGCGGCGGGCTGGGTCGTCAACATGCGCTGGCATTGGCTGCGCGTGGGGCCAAGGTTGTCGTCAATGACCTGGGCGGTGCGCGTGATGGCACCGTTGGCTCGCTGGACTCTGGCTTGGTTTCCGCCGCGCAGGCGGTGGTGAACGAAATCAAGGCAATGGGCGGCGAGGCCATCGCCAATGGTGCGTCCGTCACCGACTATGTCGCGGTGCAAGCTATGGTGCAGCAAGCCATCGACACCTGGGGCAGGGTCGACATCCTCATCAACAACGCCGGCATTCTGCGCGATAAGAGCTTTGCGAAGATGGAGATCGCCGACTTCGAGCTGGTGATGGATGTGCACCTGATGGGTGCCGTCCATTGCTGCAAAGCCGTGTGGCCGCACATGAATGCGCAAAAGTACGGCCGTATTGTGATGACGACTTCCAGCAGCGGCCTGTATGGCAACTTTGGCCAGTCCAACTATGGCGCCGCCAAGATGGCGCTGGTTGGGTTGATGCAAACCCTGTCGATCGAAGGCGCGAAGAATGACATCCGCGTCAACTGCCTGGCCCCCACAGCGGCGACGCGCATGACTGAGGGCTTGATGTCCGAAGACGTGCTGCAAGCCCTGAAGCCCGAAGCGGTCGTGCCCGCCATGCTGGTGTTGGCATCAGCTGACGCACCCAACCGAACCGTTCTGTGTGCGGGTGCCGGAACTTTTGAGGCGGCCAACATCACGCTCACGCAGGGCATCTATTTGGGTATGGATTCCGATACGCCCGAGCAGTTGGCTGAACGCCTGTCGGAAGTTATCTCACGCATTGGCGACATCGTGCCGCAAAGCGGCGCAGCGCAAGGCACCAACGAGATTCAAAAGGCAATGGCCAAGGTGGCTGCAGAGATTGCTTGACCCCGTCTCGCCGCTAAGCCGCTATGCTGCTCCATCCAGTCATGACACCACAGAACCGCTCCATCCCGCTGTCGGGTGCCTCCAATTTTCGCGATCTGGGTGGCTACACCGGCCACGCGGGTAAAACGGTCGCATGGCGCAAGCTATTTCGATCTGACCATTTGGGTTTGCTGAGCGGTGACGACATTGCGCAGATCAATCGGTTGAACGTGGCGCGGGTGCTCGATTTCAGGGGCGCGACTGAACGCAGCGCCCAGGTTTGCGCGATACCGGATGCGCGAGTGCATTCGCTGGCCATCGAGCCGACCGTAGTGCAAGCCATTCAGGTGCTGCTGGAGGCGGGAAATGGCATTCGGCCTGAGGATGCAGTCGATTTGATGCAGCAGACCTACCGCGCGTTTGTGCACGACAACTCACCGCGTTTTGCCGAGCTGTTTGCACATTTGCTGGAAGACGACACACCGCTGGTGTTCCACTGCACCGCCGGCAAAGATCGCACCGGTTTTGCTGCCGCACTCATCTTGCGGGCGCTGGGCGTTGCGCAGCCGGTGGTGATGCAGGATTACCTGCTGACCAACGAGCTGTTTCGCCCACCTGAGTTGATTGGCAGCCACGCGCCGCCTGAGGTGCGCAACGTGATCGCACGAGTGCAAACAGGTTTTCTGGATGCGGCGTTCGAGGCCGTCGCCAGCAGCCACGGCAGCGTTGATCTGTATCTTGAGCGCGCGATGCGGCTCGGCTCAAGCCAGCAGCAGCGGCTGCGGTCCCTGTACCTTCAAGCGGGTTGACCGACACCTCACGCTGAAAAAGGCGGCGTGAATGAATCGTGGGTGCGCGAGTGAAGGCCCAACGAGGCAGCTACCGAGAGGTCAGCGTGCCGAGCGCCGCCTGAACGCTTCGTCGGCTGCTGCAGCTATTTCTTTAACAGCTTCTACTTCCCCTCAATACAACCGAACCGCCATGTCAAAGTGCCAGGTTCGGCGGATTTCCACCACGTCGTACTCGCGCAGCAGGGCGGATGGGAAGGCCTGGTAGTTGGCTTGGCTTTGCACGATGCGCCTTATCGCTTCGTCGATGGCGGGCACCCCGCTGGGGCGAACGAAGGTGATTGACTCGACTGATCCGTCGCTTCGAACGGCCACCGTCACCAGGGGGTTGGTGTGGGGCTGCTTGATCGCTTCGCGCACCATGTCGAAGGTCATGTTCAGCTCGATCTTTCGGGCCCAGGCTTCGGCGTAGGCGACGAGCTCTGCGTTGGCATCGGTACGGCCGAAGAGCCTGCCTCGGCGTACGGTGCTTGCTGAAGGGTCTCGGCGCGCGGCAGCATCGCGTCGGTCGGCTTCTTCGTTGAGCTGTCGCCCTATTGCGCGAAGCCGTTCCTCGCGCTTTTCCTCATCTGCTCGTTTTGCTGCGACCCGCGCGGCTTCAGCCCGGGCTACTTCCTGGCGGGCGGACTCTTGTCGCGCTGCCTCTTGCCTTGCTGTTGCCGCTTGCCGTTCGCCTTCCTGGCGTTCACCTTCGGCCCGTGCGGCTTCGGTTCGAGCCGCGTCTTGACGGGCTGTCTCCTGTCGCGCAGCCTCTTGCCCGGCTGCGACCTGTCTTGCGGCATCTTGACGTTCTCGCTCGAGCCTTGCTGCGTCGGCCCGTGCTGCGTCGGCGCGCGCGGCTTCCTGGCGGGCTGCCGCTTGGCGTGCGGCCTCGGCTCGTGCCGCTTCCTGACGAGTTGCGTCCTGCCGCGCCGCCTCTTGCTTTGCTGCGGCTTGCCTCGCCGTCTCCTTGCGCTCGGATTCCTGTCGCGCAGCCTCAGCTTGCGCGGCTTCCTGGCGAGCCGTCTCCTGCCGGGTGGCATCTTGCTTTGCGGCCAACTGTCGGGCAGCCTCCTGACGTTCAGTCTCCAGCCGCGCGGCCTCGGCCCGCGTCGCTTCTTGACGGGCGGTTTCCTGTCGTGCTGCGTCTAACCTTGCTGCGGCTTGCCGTTCGGCTTCCTGACGCTGCGCCTCTAGCCGATCTGCCTGGCGTTTCGCATCCTGTGTAGCAGCATCGATCTTGGCTTGTTCAACGGCTAGCTCCTTCGCGGCATTTTCGGCATCTGGTAACGGTGGCGTTGCGGGCGGTGTCGTGGGCGGTGTGGCGGTCTGCGAGCTGGCGGCGCTTGGCGCTGCTGCGGTGACGGGCGCTGGAACCTCGGGTGCGGGGGGTACGGGCTCTGCGGGTGCGGGGGGCACAGCAAACGTGGCTTCGTCAGACCGTGCCAAGGCCATCACGTCAGGGTTGGGTGTCGCTGGGGTTGCGCTTTCGTTGGGTCGCTCGGCGGGTGCAGGCGCTGCCTCGGAAATGGTGGTGAGGGTAGGCACGGCAGAGGCGGCAGGCAGATCAGGGGCAGCCGTCGCAACAGGCGCGGCGGGGGTCGCTGCGACTGCCTTGGGCTTGGCCGCCTTCTTCGGTTTGGCCTTCGGCGGGGTGATTGCTGTTTTCACCGTGGAGGGCGGCGAGGGGGCGGGAGGTGGCGGGGGCGGCGCACGGTCTACGAGTGTCAACACCGCTGGCTCTGCGGCAATCGTCGGCGAGACTCCTGCATTCTGCGCACTGGGCAAGGGCTCTGCGGCGGCGACCGGCGTTGGGGCGAGCACTGCGCGCAGTTCGGGCAGATTGGGCACTTCGATCCGTCGAGCCTGCCACGGGAAGCTGATGCCCGGAAGCCCGAGATGCTGGCCGCTGAAGGTCAGGCTCAACAGCAGCGCGTGGAACAACAGGGAGAGCAGCAGCGCCAGCGTCAAGCGCCTGCGCTCGGGGCACATGCCCTTCAGAACACCGATACGCATTCGGGAATCACTCCTCGTCCTCCACCGAGTCGTTTGTGTTGTCCTTGCTGCGCAAGGCATTCACGCGGGCTCTGAGGGGGGTGGTTGATTCGATCATGACCGCAACACCCACAGGCTTGGCAAAGCGCAAGGCAGGGTGTTCCATGGTGCTCAAGGTTTGCACCTGGGTGAGGCGCTGATTGGAGATCCACAACTGCGCCACCGGTACCACCAGCGCCAGGCTGGCGACCATCGCGACTGCCCAGCGCAGTGTGGGCCAGTGCCGTGGGTCGGCAATCCGCAAATGGGCTCTGACCAGCAAGGCGATCAGCACGATGGTCACCGAGTATCCAATGCGCAGCGGCCACAGCCATGCCATGGAGAACGACAGCATATCCAACGCCCGCTCGGCAAAGGCGATGATCAGGTAGCCACAACTGGCGATCAGCAAATGGGTGAAAAACCGCTCCACCCCGCCGATCAACCGCCCCAGCAGCGCGTACATGCCGCTCCACACCGCCACGCCCGCCGCCACGCCCACCAAGCCATAGATGTAGGGGGGCGATTTGTCGTTGACATCGGTTAACCATAAGTACCAGGCGGTGTGCAGCAGCACTGCAACCAGCGCCGCAAGCGCAAAAGGCCAGATCAGCCGAGATGACAGTGCTTGCTCGGGTGGCAGCGGCCAGGCGCTGTTGCGGATGCGAAAGCTGGACTGGCCCACACGAAACGGGGCATCATCTACCACCTCAAAAACGGACGCGTTTTTCCCGGCGTTCTTGCCAGCCCTGGGTCGCGCAGGCACGATGCCATTGAGTGTGCCCAGATCATGCAAGGTGGCGCTACCGTCGGGCGCGATGCTCAAACGCGCGTGGTACGCGGCGCAGTGGGGATCGTCGATGACGATGTCGTTGTCCAGCGCGCGGCCAATACTTACGTCGCTTGGCACTTCGTTACTCACCTCGCTCGCCGCCACCGGCAGGCGCGTCAGCACGGAGCCGTCGCGGTGCATCAGCTCGACAAACCAGGTCATTGCAGACGCTCCAGAAACAGTTGCGTCAGGCGCTGGGTGTTGTCGAACGAGAAGCCTTTGAGCCAGAACTGGCTGGTCTGCCGTTCACGTGCATCGTCCATTTGCACGGCGGTGACGGTGACATCGT
>JANOTO010000526.1:0-3559 GCA_031416395.1 Rhodoferax sp.
TCGCCACTATCAGCGAGAGCATCAGCAGCACGGTAGATTTGAGGTCGATGCCCAAAGTCAAAGTCCAGCCGGTTATCAGTGAGACGACGGCGACGGCGGGAATCGTCAGGCCGATGGTTGCCAGCGCCGAGCCCAGCGCCAAGTTCAGGCTGGTCTGCAAACGGATGGCGCGGGCAGCGCGCACCGCTGCCAAGCCCTCGGGCATCAACACCACGGCTGCGATGATGATGCCGACCAGCGCTGTCGGCGCGCCAAGCGATGCCACTACTTGTTCAGTCCGGGGTGCCAACGACTTGCCAATCAGCACCACCGCACCCAGGCAAGCCAGCAGCAACACCGTGCTGATGAGGGTGGTGCGGGCATCGGGTCGCTCTGCATGGGCATTGGCATCGCTGCCGGCATCCTCGGGCAAAAAATAATCGCGGTGACGCACGGTTTGCACCAGAACAAAGGTGCCATACAGCACCAGCGACACCACCGCGATGAAGGCCAGCTGGCTGGTGCTGTAGACAGGGCCGGGGGTGGTGAGTGTGTAGTTGGGCAGCACCAGGGTCAGCGTGACGATGGCCGCCAGTGTAGCCAGTGAAGCGCTGACCCCCGAAAGCGTGAAAGTCTGCTCGTGGTGACGGTGCGCACCCAGCAGCAGGCACAGGCCGACGATCCCATTCAGGATGATCATGACCGCTGCAAAAACCGTGTCGCGGGCCAGCGCCGTCGTCGCCGCACCGCCCGAGACCATCAAGGAGACAATCAGGCCGACCTCGATCACCGTGACCGCCAGTGCCAGCAGAAATGTGCCATACGGCTCGCCCACCCGGTGCGCCACCAGCTCGGCGTGGTGTACTGCCGCCATCACGCAAGCCATCAGCGCTAAAGCCAGCAGGGCGGCGAACCAAGCAGACGAGGCTGCCACTCTGCCCGCGCTGGCCGTAAAACTCAGCGCAAGCAGCCCCCAACCGACCAAGGGCGCTGCAACCGTCCACCATGGGATGGGAATTTTCTGCGTCATGTTTTGGATGGTAGCTGGTACGCGTTGCGTGGGAAGCCCGCGCTGCCAGCGGGTGCAGGGCGATACCAGTCGCATTGGCTGGATTAATAAAAATTAACCGGCAAGTTAATTTTCAAAGGAAAATCGCTCAAAATCTCCAAATTATTGAATAAATGCGCTTTTAGATCTCGTATTATATGAACAAATTGCTATTAATATAATAGTATTTGTGCCGTCGTCAGGTTTGGCCAAAAGTCATATCCATCAATGATCGCGCGTTCGCTTGTACCGCTGTTTTTCGCCTATGCGCAACGCTGTCAGTGAACCGCCTCCGGGGCCAAGTATTCCGCTGCGAAGAGGTAAAGTTCCATGCGCCCGGCCACTTCCAGCTTCTCGTAGATCGACGTTAAATGGTTGCGCATGGTGTGTTCACTCATATGCATCTTGTCGGCAATCAGCTTGATCCGGGCGCCTTTCTCTTCCACGATCATGGTGACAATCTGGCGCTCCTTCGCGGTCAGCAAATCAAGCCTGATGGCTTCGCTTGATCTTTTTTCTCCATTTGCCAGGGTGGTCAGCACCTGCCCAAGTGTGTTGCGGTCCAGCCAGATTTCGCCCTGATGCACCTTCTGGATGGCGCGCAACAGCACCTCTGCGGCCACCTGTTTGTGCACCACGCCACGGGCACCGTGTACCACCGCGTGCTGGTGAATCGCCGGGTCGTTGGACCCTGTGAGGATCAACACCCGCGCGGGCGTGCCAGAAGTTAACCTTTCAAGACAGCTCAGACTGCTCGTGCCACCCAAATCCAGATCGAGCAAGATCACATCGGGCATCGCGGCAGGCAATTTTGCAAACAATTCGTCGCAGTTACTGGCCATGCCCACCACACCCATCTGGGGTGAGGTGCTTTCAATGAGCCGCTCCAACCCCCACAGCACAGTTTTGTGGTCGTCCACCAGAAACACATTGATGGTTTTATTTTCTAAAAGCTGCATACCTCACCCTTGATTTTTTGATTGGTGAATTCCCTTGAACGGCACCCCCCGATGCACTTGCCGCTCAATTCCCTTTTAATTACATTCCCGACGTTTCAATGCAACTGATGTGCCAACTTGCTGAGGCACTGATCCTTCGTGCTTTTTTCCCTCTGTTATCGAAATGAGTTGAAATTCTGTAATAAATTTCTACAATTTGCAACAGGATCTGTGCGAAAACACACAGAGACTTCGGAAATAGCTGAAAACTATCGTGTCCGGCCTGTGCATTTGGCTGTTTTAGTGATGCTAAGCCCCCACGGGCGCGATTCAAAGGCCGTTAAGGCGTACGAAGCGGAATCTCGACCGTCACCTCAGTGTCGCCGCCAAGGTTGGTGGCTACCCGGCACGACCCGCCCAGCGCGATCGAGCGCTCGGCAATGGAATGGGGTGTGAATATCTTGCCCGTTGAGCCGCTGCCACCAGGGTTGCAAATGTTCAAGGTAAACAATCTCTGGTCGCAGGACAAAGTGATGCATGCGCTTGACGCGGTGGTATGCCGGCGCACATTGCTCAGCGCCTCACTCACCATGTGAAACGCTTCATTGGCGAGGGCATCACCAATGCGCAACTCGCTGGGCGACTGAACTTCCACCGCAATGCCATACAGCTCGCTGAAACGCGCCGCTTGGCGCCGCAAAGCCGGCACCAGCGCCGCACGGCCAGGGTCTTCGTCGCCGCGCAGCCCTTTCACGAAGGTGCGCAGCTCGGTGATCTCACTGGTCGCCATTTCCACCAAGCGGCTAATGTCGTACGAAATTGGGCTGTTGGATGGAATTTTGCGTGCCAGCGCTTCCAGTCCGAACTTGAGTCCGATATACGGCTGGATCGCGCTGTCGTGGATGTCGCGCGATATTTTTTGCCGCTCCGCCTCTGCCACTTCACCCGCCAGTCGGTCAAGCAGTTGCACATTCTCGATCCGTGGCGCGAGCTGTTCACTGAGCTGGTGCAGGAAGGGCAGGTCAGCCGATTCAAAGCAGTGTTTGTCAGCCCAGGCAAACAGCCGCGCCGCGCCGCCCTGGTGCAAGGGAAACTGCAGTGAGCCAAAACCGATGCAATGCAGGCGCTCAGCGATCAACGCGGCTTGGACGAGTTGGTACTTGTGTGTCGCCGGGTTGGCGTTCGAGCTGTAAATTTCTGCCGGCAGCAGGCTGCCTTTGCCGGTGTAAATCAGGGTGCCTGCTGCGTCAAGCCCGGCAATCACATTTCCGATTTCAAGCGCGGTCGCGTCGGACACCTGGTACATCGCATCCGGCAGGTCGGCCCGAAACACCCTGGGCGGACGCCCCGCCTCCTGCAACACCAGCGCAAATTTTTCCACGCGGTGCAAGGAGGCCAGGTGCCGCACCACCCGGTCAATCGTCTGTTCCGTGTTGAAACGCGGGCTGCACAGAGCATTGAAGTCTTTCAGGGCCGACAGCCGCCGGTTCAGGTCCCGGTCTGCATTGGCCCAGGTCGCCATCAAATAACCCAACACCAGCAAGCCAATCGGCGGCAAGAATACGTCGGTATTGAGCAAGGCGGCGCCCACTCC
>JANOTO010000527.1:0-3795 GCA_031416395.1 Rhodoferax sp.
CGGAGAGTTCAAGTTTGCGGTCGAGCCCGGCAGCTACTTCTGGCGCATTGCCAGCATCGCCAAAGGCGACGACCACGGCCCCTTTGGCGACGTGTTTGGCTTCGTGCAACGCAAGATCCCCGAGAGCCCCGGTGCGGCAGATCCACCCGCCATTGGCGAGCATGAAATGGCCTTCAGTTGGAAAGCCCGTGAACCTGGCCAGAAGTTCCGCTACCAGGTCTCAGCCGACCCGCAGTTTGCAACGATTGCGCTGGACACGGTGACACCCGAGCCAACCGCCAAGTTCGCCAAGCCCGCGCCCGGCACACATTACCTGCGCCTCAAGTCCATTGATGCCGACGGCTTTGAAGGCCCCTTTGGTGCCGCACAAAAGTTCGTGATCCCGGAGCCGCCTACGCCGTGGTGGCATTACCTGCCGTTGCTGCTGCTATTGGCGCTTTAGCGAAGGCGCTCGCCTATTCGAACTGAATGGCAGGCCCGTTGATAGGCATGCTAAAACATCGTGTTCCCATTCGCCGATTCAGCGGGGATCACTTGCAGCACGTCCCAATGTTCAACGATCTTGCCGCGCTCGTCAAATCTGAAAATATCGATACCCGCCCAGTCTTTGTCTTTGAACGTCGGCCAAGTTTGCTGGCAATGCAAAACCACCAAATTCCCTTCCGCAATCGCACGCTTGAACTCCACTCGCTTGCCCGGATACTGCGTCGCCATGCGCTCAAAGTAATCGATGAAGGCCTGCTTTCCGTCGGCAACGCTGGGGTTGTGCTGCGTGTAAGTGTCGCCCGCGTACTGCGCGATAGCGGCGGCAGGCTGGCACTGGTTGAACATGAGGTCGTAGAACGCCATGGCGTTTTGCTTGTTGAGCTCGAGTGCTTTATTCATGTTGAAAATGAACCTCTGAGTTAATTTTTACCATGAAAACTTCTCAAACTGCCTACTTGTGAATAAAATAGGTCTCTAGCTCTCGAATAATATGCATAAAAAGCTATATTTAATATAGCAACACTCACGTTATTACCCATCCTTTCCCACCACGATCCGCGCATGCCGGTCGAAGGTGAAATAGGCCAGCGCCCAGTCGATCATGACGACGATGCGGTTTCTGAAACCTATCAAGAAAAAGACGTGAACGAATAGCCAGAACAGCCAGGCGGCGAAGCCTGCGAAGCGGGTTTTACCGATGACGGGGAAGTCCACGTCGGCGATGGCGCTGTTGCGGCCGATGGTGGCGAGGTCGCCGTAGTTGACGTAGCGAAACGGCTCGGTGGCTTGGCCTTGCAGGCGGCGCAGAATGTTTGTGGCCGCGACACGTCCCATCTGTTTCGCACCGGGCGACACGCTGGGCACGGGCGTAGGCGGCGTGCCGGGCACGTGGCTCATGGCTGCGGCCAGGTCGCCGATGACGCTGATTTGCGGATGGCGGGGCAGCGACAGGTCAGGCTGCACGACGACGCGGCCTGTGCGGTCAAGCGATACACCGGTGGCTTCTGCGACGACCTTGCCGAAGGGCGAGGCCGCAACACCGGCGGCCCACACCACGTTGGATGAAGCGATACGTTCAGAGATTAAGCCATTCATGATCTCAACGCCGCCTTCAAAGATGTCGGTCACCTTGGCATTCAACCGCACCTCGACACCCAGCTTCTCCAATTGCTGCTGCGCGCTGGCGCTCAACACTTCGGGGTAGTTGGCCAGCACGCGCGGGCCTCCTTCGATCAGCAGGATGCGCGCGTTTTGCGGCTGGATATTGCGAAAGTCCTTGGGCAGCGTGTGGCGTGCCAGTTCTATCATCGTGCCCGCCAACTCCACGCCAGTGGGGCCGCCACCGATGACCACAGTAGTGAGCAGCCGCTGTCGCGCGGCGGTACCCGCATCCGAAGGCAATGCCTCCGCCCGCTCGTACGCGAGCAACATTTTGCGGCGGATAACAAACGCGTCGTCCAGCGTTTTCAGGCCCGGCGCGTGCGTGGCCCAGTTGTCGTGACCGAAGTAGCTGTGTGTGGCACCGGCTGCGACGATGAGGTGGTCATACGGCAGGGCTTGGCCGTCGCTCAATGTCACCTTGCTTCCTATTGCGTCAAGCCCGGTGACTTCGGCCATCAGCACTTTGACATTACGCTGCGTGCGAAAGATGCGCCGTATCGGCTCGGCAATGGCGGGCGCGGTCAGCCCGGCGGTGGCCACTTGGTACAGCAGCGGTTGAAACAGGTGGTGGTTTTGGCGGTCAATGACGGTGATGTCAACGTCCGCCTTGCGCAGCGCCTTCGCGGCTTCCAGGCCCCCGAAACCGCAACCGATGATGACAATTTTGGGTTGGATCAAGCTGTACTTTGTGTTATTTTTTGAGGCGTTTAGCAATCAAATCCCAATGCGCTTTGTCAACAGGCATGACAGATAACCGATTGCCGCGTTGCAACAACCGCATGTCAGCCAACGCGTCAATCGACCGCAGCTCGGGCAGATTCAACACGCGGGTTTTGCGCAGCGCCTGCACGTCCAGCAGCAGCCAGCGCGGCTCGGCGGGTTTTGATTTGGCGTCGAAGTACGGCGACTTGGGGTCAAACTGCGTCGGGTCAGGCCGCGTGGTCGACGCGACTTGCGCAATGCCCACGATACCCGGCTCAGCGCAACTGGAGTGGTAGAACAACACGCCGTCGCCCACGCGCATGCCGTCGCGCATGAAGTTGCGGGCCTGGTAGTTGCGCACGCCGAACCAGGGGACGGTCTGCTTTGGCGCGGCCAGTACGTCGTCGATGGAGACCTCTTCGGGCTCGGATTTCATCAACCAGTAGTTTGTCATCGCAGGGGGCATGGCTCAGCCTTTCAGAAGCTGGCGCAAAACGTAGGGCAAGATGCCGCCGCTCTGGTAGTAATCGACTTCAATTGGCGTGTCGATGCGCAGCGTCACGGTCAGTTGCGTGGACGTGCCGCCTGCGCGCGTGATTCGTAAGAGCGCTTCGCTTTGTGGCAATAGGTCGGAGCGGGGAATCACGTCAATCAACTCATCACCCTTCAGCCCCAGGGATGCCCAGGAATCGGTGCCTTTAAATTGCAGAGGCAGCACGCCCATGCCGACCAAGTTACTGCGATGAATGCGCTCGAAACTTTTGGCAATGACTGCCTTGATGCCCAGAAGCGCCGTTCCCTTCGCCGCCCAATCTCGGCTGGACCCCGTGCCATATTCCTCGCCCGCGAACACCACCGTGGGCACACCATCGGCGATGTATTGCATGGCGGCGTCGTAGATCGGCATCTTGATGTTGAGGTCAGGGCCATCATGCTGATAAATCGTCACGCCGCCCTCTTCGCGCGAGCCAGCCTCGTCCGCTGGAATCATCAGGTTCTTGATCCGCACATTGGCGAATGTGCCGCGCATCATCACATCGTGGTTGCCCCGGCGCGCGCCGTAACTGTTGAAATCTGCCTTGTGCACGCCGTGTGCCAACAGCCACTGGCCTGCGGGAGAGCTTTCCTTGATGGAACCAGCGGGCGAGATGTGGTCGGTTGTGATCGAGTCGCCAAACAGCGCCATCACGCGCGCACCCACGACCTGCACGGGCGCAGCTGCAGGCGCTGCGCCGTCATCCATCGCGAAATCACTGAAGAACGGTGGCTCGGCAATGTAGGTGCTGGTGGGCCAGTTATAGGCTTGGCCACTCACGCCCTTGATGTTGTCCCACAGCTTGCCAGGCTCAGTTTTGACCTTGGCGTAGTTGGCCTGAAACGCCTTGCCGTTCATCGCAAATTTCAGCAGCTTGTGGATCTCGTCGCTGGTGGGCCAGATATCGCCCA
>JANOTO010000528.1:0-3497 GCA_031416395.1 Rhodoferax sp.
ACTACCACCATGACGATGACAGCTTGGATCAGGCGTTGGAGAACAAATGCAAACATTGGCGGGCAGGGACTCAATCAAAAAGACTTGGCTGAATCTATCAGAGCAATTGCCGTGCCGCTACGAGGGTTTCCATCAAGGAAATTTACGACACAGATGAATTGCAACGCCGCCAGAGGTTACGCAGACTAGTTGCCGGCCAAGCTAATGCCACCATACCACGCCCGCGTCGTGCTGCGGGTATTGTCGCTGTCGGTCATGATGCCAATGCCCACCAGCGCGCCGGGTGCTTCGCCAAAGGCTTTCTCGTAATCCGCGCGGATGTTGCGCTCGTAATCCATCCACATATTGACATTTTTAGCGCCAGATTCGACCACCATTTTGCGGATTCGATCCGAGCGAGTGCTGTTGATCACCGTGCCTGGAGCGCGCGTATTGCACCACACGTACATCAGCGTGGCATAGGGCAACGGCTCGCCCGTCATGGTGTGGGCCAGCTCAGACAGCATCACGTTTTTTGCCGACAGCTTGGAGCGGTCACCCTCAAACGCGAGCACGATGCGAACGGGGGAGTCGGCATTTTCACGCACGGCCAAATCGGCCATCGTAATCAGCTCAGGCACCTTCCAAGAAAATTTGATGTGTGCCAGCTCCTGCGACTCGATGCGCAATTTTTGACGCAACAAACTCGCCGAAGAGGTGGCAGTGACAGCCATCGCGTCGCGGCCCTCCAGGCGGGCAAAAGTGTAGAGGGAGGCCTGCTTGCCAGGCAATCGATAGTGCTGCCATTGCGGCCTGTCAATCGGCGGACTCGGCAACTTTTGTTGTGTGATGTCAAAGCGCGTCCAAGCGTTGTCCACGACCTCGGGCACAACCTCCTGTGCGTCTGGATTGTCATGCAGTCCGAGTGGCACGGACGCGCAGGCAGTCAAAGCCATGACGGCAGCGACTGTACACGACGAAAAGACGGATTTAACGATCAAGTGAATTCCAAGCTTGAAGAGATGACAGGTTGCATTTATTTACGTTCTTATCTTTAGATAAAAAAAAGCCACCCAGTCCGAAGACTGAGTGGCTTTTCGGGATTCAATCTAAAGCTGGACAGCGCCAGCGTTAAATTAGAACGTGTGCTTCACGCCCAGGTCGAAACCAGTCGAGCCGTCGCCTGGCTTGGTAACAGAACCGTTCGCAGAGAACGCAGCCCTTGAGCTGTTGTTGATCGTTGCAAGCGTTGCATACAAACCGGTGCGCTTGCTCAGGTTGTACTCATAGCCGATACCGAACATTTTGCCGACTGCATCGTTGCCGTTGTCAGTCTGCGAGAACGAAGCTTTCAACAAGCCAGGGCCCATAGGAGCAGTTGCGCCGAAGACAAAACCACGCGTATCAGGCCGGCCAGTGTTGGCATCGATATTGTACGAACCCATGATCTTCGCGATACCCAAGTCGTACGAACCGCCCAAGCTGGTGGAGGTCACGTCCGTGCTTGTGCTCGTGTTGGTACGGCCCCAGCTCAAACCAACGCTGATTGGACCTTGGCCGTACGCTACGCGCAGGCTGGTGCCGCTACCAGCGTTGCTGCCAGCAGGTGCAGGAGCGTTCGAGTTGTTCTCACCAAAGTACGTTTGGATTTGGGCAGTGAAACCACCAAAATTAGGCGTCAGGTAGCCGATGGTGTTCGATGCACGAACCGTGGTCGAACCACCAGTGCTGCCGGTCAGAGCCAAATTAGAGGCAACGCCTTGTGTTCCAAACGGATCATAGAAGGTGTAGTTCCAGAAATGAGGCGTGTAGTCACGGCCCAAACGAACTTCACCGAAACCACCCATCAAGGAGATGGTCGACTTGCGGTTGAAAATCAAACCGCCGTTGCCAGCTACAGCGCCTTGGTTGTCCAAGGTTGTACCGCCACCCGTGCCGTTGTCAGGATTCAGGTCAGCATCCAAGAAGATGTTGGCCTTCAATCCGCCGCCGAGGTCTTCGGTTGCCGAGAGATAGATCTTGCTGCTGGTTACGCCGTTTTTAGCCAGTGCAGTTTTGTTTGAGGTGCTACCGTTGCCGATGGCCAAACGGAGGTCAACCGCGCCGCCCAGGGTAACGGAAGACTGCGCAAAAGCGCTGATTGCTGTCAGTGCAGCAATCGCTACGAGAGTTTTTTTCATTTCAAATTTCTCCAAGGTTAAACATAGGACGCCGAAAGAGGTTTCGAGAGTTTCGGCTCCCCGGGCCAACCTCCTATTTCAGGAAGTTGACTCTATTGAAACAGAGGCGGCCTGGGTTGGCAAAGAAAATGGCCCTAATTGTTGGTAATGTCCGCACTTTCGTTGTTGAGTCACAACAGGTGAAACCCGGATAAGGATTGGGCATCACGTGGATTAAGTTACAAATTCACTTCATCGAAAATATTGGCTAATATTAGATTCGAAAATGGAGCTATTTATGGAGTCAATTTTTGCGGGAATCACTGTGAGCATGTCCGATTTCAAGAAAAATCCGGCGGCCGTCCTGCGCCAAGCGGCGGGCCGCCCGGTGGCGGTGCTCAACCACAACAAAGCTGCTTTTTACATGGTTGAGCCAAGCCTCTTCAAGCAAATGAACGAAAAATTGGCCGCAGCGTCCAGACAGGAAGGCGTGTGGCATCGCGGAGAGGCGGATCGGCGCCGCACGCCAGGGGCTTTGGGCGGGTGAAGTAGGGGGCTTCGCTGCGGTCAACGACAATCCCCGGATGTGTACCTCCAGCAACCCCAGCAACCCCGCAGACAAGCTGATCAACGCCGTCGATGGTGCCCTGCGTACCCTGTTTGCACCCACCCACGCGGCGCGCGCCTGCCCCACGCTGCCCGACCGGGCAACGGAGCTTAGCGAGGCGCAGCGCGCCCATGCAGGCGCGCTGATGCGCATCAACCACGTGGGCGAGGTGTGCGCTCAGGCACTGTACGCAGCGCAAGGCATTGCGACGGAGGATGAGAGCCTGAAGGCGCACTTTCAGGCTGCCAGCCGCGAAGAGGCTGATCATCTGGCATGGACAAAAAACCGTTTGGACGAGCTGGGCGCGCGACCTTCGCTCTTGAATCCACTCTGGTACGCAGGTGCGTTCGCGCTGGGCCTGGTAGCGGGGCGCCTGGGCGACAAGATCAGCTTGGGGTTTGTGGAAGAGACCGAAGCGCAAGTGCAGCACCACCTGGAAGGCCACTTGCTGCAACTGCCCGAGGGCGACCACGCCTCGCGAGCCATCGTGGCGAAGATGCGCGACGACGAGGCGCGCCACGGCAAAGAGGCACGCACGCTTGGCGCACAGGATTTGCCGCTGCCCGTCAGGATGCTGATGCGCTCGGCGGCGAAAGTGATGACGACTGTCGCTTACCGCGTTTGATCATCGTCAAGCCTCGCGCACCTCAAAGCTCGTCGTAATTTCCGCCGTCTTGCCCAGCATGATGCTGGCCGAGCAATACTTGTCATGGCTCATGGCGATGGCACGTTCAACGGCCAGCGCTGGAATG
>JANOTO010000529.1:0-4700 GCA_031416395.1 Rhodoferax sp.
GCGCCTCTCTGAAGTTTTAAGAGCCAACCCCGATGTGCCCTACGAGCAGCGCATTCAAACCGCGCGTTTCATTGAAGACTTGACGGCAGGCTACCAAGGCGGCTGGTACAGCGTGATCAGCCTGCACGGCGGCGGCTCGCCAGAAGCCATGAAGCAGGAGATTTACCGCAACTATCCGATTGGCAGTAAGGTGGAACTCGTCGAGCGAATTCTGGAACGTGGCATCGCGGCTGATGGTTCGCCAGCCGCTGCCCCGCATGATCCTGCCCGTGCCATCACCAAAGTGCGTCAGCCAGGCAAATGCTGCGATACAGGGTGCACGGCGCCGGGACAACCGGTGATGGTGGATTTGCCGGTGCCGATAGCTGTAAAACACTGATTCGGTATCCAACCAGCAAGAGTTGGTATTGAACTGCTTGCCAACAGATATTTTCGATAGATCATTTTTGATCTAAAATTAGAAAATGAATGCCAAAGAAATCATCGCCAAACTGAAAGCCTCAGGTTGGTCGCTCAATCGGGTTCATGGAAGCCACCACATCATGACCAAAGGTGGTCAGGCTGTGCCGGTTCCCGTGCATGGTTCGCGCGATGTTGGAGCTGGTCTGATTGCGGCGCTGCAACGCCAAACTGGTGTGAAACTGAAATGAAAGGCAAAACCATGGACATTCGATACCCCGCAACCGTTGAAAAGCAGAAGGACGGAACCTACCTTGTGCAGTTCGTTGATCTGCCTGACACATTCACCGAAGGGCAGAGTAAAGAAGAAGCGCTGTTCAACGCTACTGAGGTTCTGTCCGCTATGTTGGCGTGGCGGCTGGATGAGGCAAAAGATGTCCCACCGCCGAGCCAAAAGATCAAAGGCGCTCATTACGTTGCGCCAGATGCCAAGACCCAAGCGGCGATGCTGCTGCGTCTGGCACGGGGTGAACGAAGCCTGTCTGACTTGGCGCGCGCGCTTGAGACCTCCTGGCCCGCTGCGAAACGACTCGAAAATCCAACGCATTGGCCGTCGCTGAAAACGCTGGATCGCGCCGTTGCGGCGCTGGGTAAACGGCTGGTGTTGACGGTTGAGTGACAAATCCAATTGGTCTGGACTTACAGTACAAGCAGGTTAAGCCCCGCATACTGCCCAAAGCCCCGATCAAATGTCACTATGCGCAGGCTTGCCTGCTTTGCCAGTGCGGCCAAATAGGCGTCTGTCCAATCGCCGAGCGCAAATTTTGACTGGCTGGTGAATTGCCGCATCACCATATCAGCACCATCAGGCTCGCCTTGAAAACCAACCTCAGGCAGATCAATCACTCCCTGCACGGCCTGCCACGCTTGTTTGACGGTGTAGGGCACACCACCCATCACCGTTGGTGATCTTCGCAGTGTCCTGCTCGTCCATCAAGGCATTCAACTGCGCATTGCTCAGCGCGGGCATGGGCCTGGCAGCTTTGCGTTTGAGTACTGGTGCGGGGCTTCGCTTAGGTTCTGAGGAGGCTAGCGACGGATGCTGCAAAGCAGCTTCGACCAGTCGAGCAAAGTAGTCTTTCAGCTTGATGCCCTCCATCGCGGCTCGGGCTTTGACTTCACGCAGCAGCAGGTCGGGCAAATCTAGTGTTGTACGCATTTAAGCTTTTCCGCATAAAAATGCGAAAATGTAATCAAGAGCCATTCAAACAGAGAAGCAACCGCTCCGAATCAGAAATGAATCCCCCGCATCATCTCCGACATCGCAATCGCCTCCGGTGACAAGGTCGGTTTGGCGGATTTTTCGCCTTTGGCGGCAGAGCTGTCGGGGAACATGCGAAACGTCGTATTCATCAGGATTTGCGCGACGCGCGGAGAAATGTCGTGCAGCAGCTCAACCGCTTTGCCCAGGCGTGTAGCGATGCGTACCGGCTTATCAACACAGGCTTCGACCAGCATCGCAGCGGCCTCTTCCGGCATCAACAAAGGCATACTGTCGTAAATTTTGGTGGGTGCCGTCATCGGCGTGCGCACCAGGGGCATGTTGATGGTGGTGAAGGTCACGCCCTGATCGGCATACTCGCTGGCGGCACAACTGGTCCAAGCATCCAGCGCGGCTTTGCTGGCGACGTAGGCGGCGAAGCGCGGCGCGTTGACCAACACGCTGATCGAGCTGATGTTCACCACATGACCTTTGCGCTTGGCCACCATGCCGGGCAACAGGCCCATCGTGATGCGCAGCGCGCCGAAGTAATTGAGCGCCATGGTGCGCTCGAAATCGTGAAAGCGGTCGTAGCTGGCCTCAATCGCGCGACGGATCGAACGGCCCGCGTTATTGATAAGAAAATCGACACCGCCGTGGTTGTCTTCCATCTTTTTGACGAACGCAGCGCAATCGGCTTCGTTGACGATGTCCACCTGGTAAGTGAAGACTTGCGAGCCCTTGCCGCCCGCTTCTTCAATGACTTTTTTGGCCTCTGCCAGTTGATCTTCCCCGCGCGCGCAGATGATGGTGATGGCACCCGCCTCAGCAAAGCGGCACGCGGCAGACAGACCAATGCCTGATGATCCGCCAGTGATCAGCACCACTTTGCCGCCCACGGTACCTTTCAGGCTGCGGTCGATGAACAGCGCGGGATCGAGGTGTCGCTCCCAGTAATCCCACAAACGCCAGGCGTAGTCGTGCAGATTGGGCACGGCAATGCCACTGCCCTTCAGCGCGGCTTCGGTTTCGCGGCAGTCAAAGCGCGTGGGGTAGTTGATGAAGGCCATCATGTCTTCAGGGATGCCGATGTCTTTCATGATGGCTCGGTAGACCCGGCGCACCGGCGCCAGCGCCATCAAGCCCTTCTTCACGCTCTTGGGGATAAAGCCTAAAAGCGCGGCGTTGACAAACAGGTTCATCTTGGGCGCATGCGCGGCCTTGGAGAAGATATCCAGAACGTCGCCCACGCGGTAGCCTTGTGGATCAACCAAATGGAAGCACTTGCCCTTGGTGGCCCCTTTGCCATGGCTGATGTAATCCAGCGCATTCACCACAAAATCGACGGGAACAATGTTCAGGCGACCGCCTTCGAGGCCAATCGATGGCATCCAGGGCGGCAGAATCTGGCGCATGCGCTGGATCAGCTTGAACAGGTAATACGGGCCATCAATTTTGTCCATCTCGCCCGTGGTGCTGTCGCCCACGACCATGGCGGGCCGATACACCGTCCACGCGCCTTTGAACTCCTTGCGCACGATTTTTTCGCTTTCGTGCTTGGTCATGAAATACGGGTGCTCGTAGTTCTCGGCCTCGTCAAACATGTCTTCGCGGAACACGCCTTCGTACAGGCCCGCAGCCGCAATGGAACTGACGTGATGCAACTGACCCACGTCTATCGCCTTCGCAAACTCGACCATGTTGCGTGTGCCATCCACGTTGACGGCGATCTGGCTTTCTTCGGACGCCCCCAGGTCATACACCGCCGCCAGATGGTAGAAATGGTCGACTTGCCCTTTGAGCGCCTTGATACTCTCTGCCGACACGCCCAGCTTTTTCGCCGTCAAATCGCCAAAAACCGGAATCACGCGGGCCGCGCTGGCACCCCAAAATTCACGCAGGCCGGCCACCTTGTCTTCGCTTTCCTTGCGAATCAGAAAATGAACCACTGAGCCCTTGCGTTCGAGCAGCTTTTTAACGAGCCGCTTGCCGATAAAACCAGTTGCACCAGTGACGAAATACTGCATTCAGGACCCCCAAATTAATCAACAAAGACTTTGATTCTGCCGACTCGCGCGCGCCGCATGCCCTAGCACAAACCCGCGAAGAACATCGCGAAACCCGATTTAACGGCGGATAACCGGTGAAGCGTACCACCGCATGACGCGAAAGTTAGAGCAATCCCTCTACACGGCAAACCTTATGGCGCGTAAAGTCTAAACTGCGCCATCCTCCCTCTCTACCTTTTAATCGAGACACTTCAGGATAAAACCATGGTCAAAAAAATGCAAAAGACAAGCGCTGAAAAAACTTCGGAATCCGCTGGCGGGCACTCGGTCAAAGCGTCTGCCCAGCAGATCTGGCAGGCGGGCTTGGGTGCCATCGCCAAGGCGCAGGCTGAAGGCAGCAAGGCACTTGAGTCGCTGGTCAAGGAAGGCACCAGCATCCAGCGCAAAACACAGGCTGCCGCAGAGGAAAAAATCTCAGAAGCCACCAGCCGCATGACGGCCATGGCGGGCGACATTTCCAACAAGGCATCGGGCCAATGGGACAAGCTGGAGAACATCTTTGAAGACCGTGTCGCAAAAGCGCTGAACAAGCTGGGAGTGCCGTCAGCCAAAGATGTGAATGCCTTGATCGCCCGCATTGATGAACTCAACGCAAGCGTGAGGCAACTCACGGCCAAGGCGGCAAAGCCTGTGGCCAAATCTGCTTCGAAACCTGCCGCCAAGGTCGCTGTGAAGACTGCCGCAAAGAAGGCACCCAGCCGAAAATAATCGGCTCAAATCTGCACGAGCGTCTGCGCGGGCCGCAGTGCTGCAACGCAGCAATAATGGACGCGTCTGCCCCCTACACTTTGGCTTATGAAGATCAAAGCCGTCGCGCCACCCGAGTCATCCCGCAAAAGTAGGCCAAAGATCGCGCTCGCCCTTTCAGGTGGCGGGCCGCTGGGTGCGATTTATGAAATTGGGGCGCTTTGCGCCCTGGAAGAGTCGCTGACCGGCATCGACTTCACGCAGCTGGATCATTACGTCGGCGT
>JANOTO010000530.1:0-1971 GCA_031416395.1 Rhodoferax sp.
GGTGTCACAGCCGCGCAAATGTCGCGCAGAGATGCCGCACTTTGCGGGTGGTTCATCAGCACGCGCATCTCGACCGGCAGTTTGGTCAACACCGCTGCCGTCTCAACATTGGTGCAATTGGCCGCGTTGGCCTGGCGGTAGGCGGCATCGCGGCAGGCTGACACCAGCGTGCCCAAATCAGGGCGTGTTATCAAACCCTGAATCGTCGGGTTTTTCAACAGCTCATCCAGCAGGCCCGCGTGCGCTGATGGCACCAGACACAGCAGGCTCAAGGCTGCCAAGCTGGATGACACGAGATATTTTTGCAATTTCATAAAAATCCTCATTTAAGCCTTCAGGTGGGTGTGACGCTTTTGCCTAACCACGGTTTTGTGGCCAGGCGCTCTGCTTCAAACGTTTTAATCTTATCCGCGTGCCTCAGTGTTAACCCTATGTCGTCAAAACCATTCAACAAACAGTATTTGCGAAACGGCTGAATCTCAAACGGCAACTCCTCACCCTGCGGTTTGACAACGACCTGCCGTGCCAGATCAACCGTGAGCTGATAGCCCACAAATGCCAGCGCCTCGTCAAACAGCGCGGCGACTTGCGCCTCGCTCAGCACAATCGGCAACAGGCCGTTCTTGAAGCTGTTGTTGAAAAAGATATCCGCATAGCTCGGCGCGATGATGGCGCGAAAGCCATACTGATCCAACGCCCAAGGCGCATGCTCGCGCGAGGAGCCACAACCAAAATTCTTGCGCGCCAGCAGGATGGACGCACTTTTGTAGCGCGGCTGGTTCAGCACAAAATCAGGGTTCGGCTTGCGACTGGTCGGGTCTTGCCCCGGAAAGCCCGCATCCAGATAGCGCCAGGCATCAAACAGGTTTTCGCCAAACCCGGTCTTTTTGATCGACTTCAAAAACTGCTTGGGGATGATCGCGTCGGTATCGACGTTCTCGCGGTCCATGGGGGCGACCAGGCCTTGGTGGAGGGTGAATTTCTGCATGGGTATTTTCTTTAATTGCTATATTAAATATAGCTAACTATGTATATAGTACGAGAGCTATAGGGTGATTTAGTTCGTATTTAACTGGTTTTTGATGTTTTGGCGAAATAAATTAACCTTTAGGTTAATAATTGTCGCCTGATCACGCAAACCGCCGCACATCCACAAAATGCCCATGCACCGCTGCTGCTGCCGCCATCGCGGGGCTGACCAAGTGCGTGCGGCCACCCGCTCCTTGGCGGCCTTCAAAATTGCGGTTGCTGGTGGAGGCGCAGCGCTCGCCGGGCTCCAGCTTGT
The DNA here is from genome assembly GCA_031416395.1 of Rhodoferax sp. Taxonomy (GTDB): domain Bacteria; phylum Pseudomonadota; class Gammaproteobacteria; order Burkholderiales; family Burkholderiaceae_C; genus JANYCG01. The sequence goes on from JANOTO010000530.1 coordinate 1,286, forward strand.
CGGCATTCATCGCCAGACACATCGAGCAGCCGGGCTCGCGCCACTCGAAGCCGGCAGCTTTGAAGATTTTGTCCAGGCCTTCGCGCTCGGCTTGTTCTTTGACTAAACCGGAGCCCGGCACAACCATCGCCAGCGTCACGTTTTTGGCCACTTTTTGGCCCAGTTGCTTGACCATCGCGGCGGCTTCGCGCATGTCTTCGATGCGGCTGTTGGTGCAGGAGCCGATGAAGATTTTGTCGACAAAGATGTCGTCCAGCCGCTTGCCCGGCTGCAGGCCCATGTAGGCCAGTGCGCGCTCGATGGCATCGCGCTTGTTGGCGTCTTTTTCTTTGTCCGGGTCGGGCGTGCGGCCATCAATGCCCAGCACCATTTCGGGCGACGTGCCCCAGGTGACTTGCGGGATGATCTGCGCGGCATCCAGCTCGACCACAGCGTCGAACTTCGCGCCAAGGTCGGACTGCAAAGTCCTCCAGTACGCCACGGCCTGATCCCACTCGGCACCGCCAACAAACTTGCCCGACACCGCGTCCGTGCCGGGCGCCAGCAAGCGGCCTTTGAGGTAGTCAATCGTCTTCTCGTCCACCGCTACCAGGCCTGCGCGCGCACCGGCTTCAATCGCCATGTTGCAGACCGTCATGCGGCCTTCCATGCTCAATGCGCGGATGGCCGAGCCTGCGAATTCAATC
>JANOTO010000531.1:0-2488 GCA_031416395.1 Rhodoferax sp.
TTGGCGGGCGTGTGCAGGCCGTGCCAGTGGATGATGGTGGGTTCCTTCATCGCGTTGTCCAGGCTGGCGGTGAAGCGAGCGCCAGTCTCGATGCGCAGGATCGGATTCTGAAACGCCTGGCCAGCGTGCTCGGTCTGGTACAGCAAAAATGGCGATTCCTTTCCAGGCAGCAGGGGGAAGCTGGCTGCCGTGGCGCGTATCTTCAGCGGGCCCGCAACATCGAGCACACCAAACGGCCCGCTGGCCACTGGGATGAACAGCTTTTGCTTAAAGTTTTCAGGCGCAACTGGGTCAAGCGGGTACGGGATGAACGGTTTGTTGGCCATGGCAGCGGAGCGACGTGAGCCAGAGTCCATACAGGCTATAGCGCCGACTCCAGCCACGGCTGCCACACCGGCCAACTGAAACAACTGTCTTCTTTGCAACATACGATTTCCTTTTCACTCCGGAGCCGTGCAGTCAGGTCGTGAGGCCTGCGCGAAGATGAAGACCTTTGCTGGGGTCGATCACTTGCCACCTCGCTTGACAATCCACACCACCAAGGCGACAACCACGACTAGAACCAGGATCGGCATCCACATCCCGCCGTAGCCCCCCATCCAGCCGCCGCCCCACATGTCGCTATTCATCATGTTTCCGCTTTGTGCCAACGTAACACCAGAGACAAACAGGGATGCCGCACCCACAGCCCGTGCAGTGTGAGTTTTCATGTGATTTCTCCTGATCCCTTGACAGCGCTGCGAACCCGTTCGAGCCGATGTCGATGCATTGCCGCTGCCTGTCAAACGCTGAAATTGATTGAAATGTTTCATGAGAGACTCCTTGTGGAAGTGGTTAAAAAAAGTTTTATTGGCACTGCACCCGTGCGCAGGCGCAGTGTCCAAAGCTCGGCCAAATCGCGGGCTGCAGGATGTAGCCCCGCACGGCTCGTCAAGGTGTGGCTATAACGCGAGCCGTGAGTAACGCACTCGGACAGGTGGCTCAGATGTGGCCGACACCGAACTATCTAGATGCCGATGAGCCGAGGTAACTTGTGTTGCTGCTGCCCAGAGCATGGAGTCGGTTAACGCAGGACCACGATCAGCCCAATCGACGAAGGCCTTAAGTTTGATCAGCGCTTGCGAACTATCGTCGCAGACTTTGAGGCACGGAGCCACGGAGATATCCAACTCGTCGTCGGCGTTAGGCGTATGGCCCGCTGGGGCGTTGTGAGCATTCGCGGCCTCTAAAGTTTCACTGGTAAAGACTTTGGCATCATCTCCATGCGCTTCCAACACGCATGCATTGACGATCCCTGATGCCACAGCAAACAGCCACACCACCAGCATCATGGATGCGATGTTCCGCTTGGAGCGTGGGGGTGAGAGGTACATCATGTGTGGTGTGAATACTGAGATCACATCTTAGGACGGCGACACCAACGCGCTTTGACCTGGATCAAACGATTGAAGATTTAAATGGCCGGTTTGGTGGGGATCATGAAATACGCAAAGATAACGCTTGCCAAGCTGAATTTGAGCGCAGGCTTGTGCCAAGTGAGGAAAATGTTGCAGGCGTGACATCGAAACTCCTGATCAAACAATAATCGTGCTGTGGACTGCAAGTCTGTGCGAAAGCGCACATAGCGGGCACTGTGGAATTGACTCCATTTCACGAACACCTAATTGTTCGGTAAAAGGAGTCCAAGATGCCCAAAGCGCATACCCCCAAGCCGCCGTACTCGGCGCAACTTCGAGAGTAGTTGCTCGAACTCGTGCAGACTGGGCGCAACCCAATGAGACGGCCCAGGAGTGTGGCCTGCCCAAGGGTAGCGTCCTGCACGAGCTACCCTTGGGCACCATCGAACGCCAAGAGCTGGGTGAACTGCGCCGCAAAGTGCCCTAACTCCAAATGGAGCGGGACATCCTGTCAAAGGCAGGCCCAAGTTTGCAGGCTGCTCTTTTCTGCCTTCGTTTGACCAAGATCAACAAGCCTTCGCGGCACGCCGATACCATGCATGATTGACCGAAACGCGCAACTTACATGAAGTTCTTTTCGATCCACCGTGCTACGCGCAGTACCGCATTAGTGGTGCTGCTGGTGTGGTTGGTTACGTTGGCTGCAGGGGTTGCAAAGGCCTGTCTGCTGGATCTGTCCCCAACGCACCACAACGGCGGCGTTACGGTCGCATCGGCTAGCGCCGTTCCCGTCTGGTCGCCCTGGGTGAGAAGCTCGTGCCCACATTCCTGGAAGGTGCTTGCATGACAGTGGCAGCGGCAAGCGCGCTGCGGGCGGGTGAGGCGGCAAAGGCCGTTAGCATCGGTGAAGTCGGCGACACGTCGGTCATGGATGCCGACGCGTTGGCGATGATCACTTCGGCTCGGGCGCGGGCTCCGTGACTTCGACAAGTTTCCCGCTGGAAAGCTTGAAGTGGAATTTGGTGGTGACTGGTACGGCGCTGAAATTCACGTCGGCATAGGGGATGCGCGTCTTGGACTTGGGATCGACT
>JANOTO010000532.1:0-2104 GCA_031416395.1 Rhodoferax sp.
CAAGCTGCCGCGTGGTGCGATTGGGTTTGACTTTGACGGCGCGCGCTTCAGCCATGTGGGCACGCAAGGTAGCGAGCGCGTGACGTTTGAAGTGTTGATGCAGAGCTTTGGCTTGGATGACGATGCCCAACTTAAACCTATTGCGCAAGTCGTGCATTACCTCGACGCGGGCGGCATCCCGGTCGCACAGGCCGCTGGGCTGGAAGCGATTCTGGGTGGTCTTCGTGAGGTGCATGCGGATGACGATGCGCTCATCAACGCCACCGGCGCGGTGTTTGACGCGCTTTACGCCAACACCCCCAAAACCACAAAAGACTGATCTATGACATCACCATCCGCAGACCTCAACGCCCGTCCCGCCCCCGTCAGCTTCTACGAGGCATTCCGCTTCTGGCTCAAGCTCGGTTTCATCAGCTTCGGTGGCCCCGCCGGGCAAATCGCCATCATGCACACCGAGCTGGTCGAGCAAAAACGCTGGATCAGCGAAAAACGCTTTTTGCACGCGCTTAACTACTGCATGCTGCTGCCCGGCCCCGAGGCGCAGCAGCTCGCCATCTACATCGGCTGGCTGATGCACCGCACCTGGGGCGGCATCGTGGCGGGCAGTCTGTTTGTTCTGCCCTCGCTGTTCATCCTGATTGGGCTGTCGTGGGTCTACATCGCGTTCGGTTCGCTGCCCGTGGTGGCGGGCATCTTTTACGGGCTTAAGCCTGCTGTCACCGCGCTGGTGCTGCACGCCGCGCACCGCATTGGCAGCCGCGCGCTCAAGAACAACTGGCTGTGGGGCATCGCCGCAGCGGCGTTCGTCGCGATCTTTGCGCTGGACGTGCCGTTCCCGCTGATCGTGATCGCCGCCGCGTTGATCGGCTACATCGGTGGACGCGTCTACCCCAACGTCTTCATAACCGGTGGTGGCCACGGCGCGGCGAAGACGAGCTACGGCGAGGCGCTGATTGATGACGACACCCCCACGCCTGCTCACGCACTGTTCACCCGCGCGCGCCTGGTCAAAATCCTGACCGTCGGTTTGGCGTTGTGGGGAGTGGCGTTCGCACTGCTGATCGCCGTGGTTGGCGTGCAAGGTGTGCTTACCCAGATGGCATGGTTCTTCACCAAGGCGGCGCTGCTCACTTTCGGCGGCGCCTACGCTGTTCTGCCCTACGTTTACCAAGGCGCGGTCGAGCAACATCAATGGCTCACTGGCACGCAGATGATCGACGGCCTGGCTCTAGGCGAAACCACACCCGGCCCGCTGATCATGGTGGTCGCCTTTGTGGGCTTCATCGGTGGCTGGGTCAAGCAAGTTTTTGGGCCGGATGCGCTGTTTCTCGGCGGTGCCGTGGCAGCTACGGTGGTGACCTACTTCACGTTTTTGCCATCATTCATCTTCATCCTGGCAGGTGGCCCACTGATCGAGACAACGCACGGCAATTTGAAGTTCACCGCGCCGCTCACCGCCATCACCGCAGCGGTCGTTGGTGTGATCTTGAACCTGGCGCTGTTCTTCGCGTACCACGTGCTGTGGCCCACCGGGTTTAGCGGGCGGTTTGACTACATCTCAGCGGTCATCACCATCGCCGCTGCCATCGCGCTGTTTCGCTTCAAGGTCGGCGTGATACCGCTACTAGCGGTGTGCGCCTTGGTCGGTCTGGCCGTGAAGTGGCCATTTTGAAAGACATCGAATGTCTCCCCCCGCCGCGTATGGCGCCTGGCTGCGATGGGCGCAACAGATTCGTAGAAGCTACTTTTTTAACGAGGAAAACACCATGACAACTGATAACCATAACTCCAACAACCTGTCGACAAACATGTCAATCAGCGAGCTTGCCGCCTGGCGCGATCAAGGCCGCACGCACTTGCTGCTGGACGTGCGACGAGACATCAAACGCGCGGCCGAGGCGGATGAACTCTCTGGCACGGTCTGGCGCAACCCCGCCCAGTGGCTGGACTGGAAGGATCACATAGCTACCGGTGCGCCGGTAGTGGTGTATTGTGCTTATGGGCACGAGCTTAGCCAGGCCTTGGCAGTCTGCCTGCGCGCGCTGGGGCACGATGCAAGACACCTGGAAGGCGGCATTGATGAGTGGCGCAAAGCCGGCCTTGC
>JANOTO010000533.1:0-12836 GCA_031416395.1 Rhodoferax sp.
AGCAGCAGACGACCGACCAGGGCCAATGGGTTTTGAAAGTTGGAAATCACGATATCGTCCTTTGTAAAAATGAAAAGAGAAGAAAGAAAAAAGAAACACCTGAATCAAGGTGCCAAGTCAAACACCAGTACCTCTGCATCCTCGCCGTGCGAAAGCTGCAGTTGGCTCTCCTGCGTGAGCAGCGCTGCGTCCCCGCCCGAGAGGGTGCGGCCATTGACTTGCAGCACACCACGGATCAAATGCACATAGCATTTGCGAGTGGAATCCAGCGTGATCGTGGCCGTCTGTGCGCTATCGAACAAACCTGCGTAAATCGATGCATCGGCGTGAATGGTCACCGAACCTTGGGCGCCGTCACTGGAAGCCACCAGGCGCAGCACGCCCTGCTTTTCAACATCGGCAAACGTTTTCTGCTCATAGCCGGGCGCGATGCCCGTCACATTCGGTTTGATCCAAATTTGCAAAAAATGCGTGGTGTCGTTCGGTGCGTGGTTGAACTCGCTGTGCTGCACACCCGTGCCCGCGCTCATGCGCTGCACGTCACCGGGGGGAATGCCTTTAACGTTGCCCATCGTGTCCTTGTGCGCCAAGTTACCCGAGAGCACGTAGCTGATGATCTCCATGTCGCGGTGGCCGTGGGTGCCAAAGCCAGTGCCGGGGGCGATGCGATCCTCATTGATCACAAGCAGGTTGCCAAAGCCCATGTGCTTGGGGTCGTGGTAGCCCGCAAATGAAAAACTGTGGAACGACTTCAACCAGCCGTGATCGGCAAAGCCGCGTTCCTGCGATGGGCGAAGGGTCAACATGGCGCAACTCCTTTTTGAAGTGAATACTGAACCTGAACTGTAGACGCGCTGTTGCTGTTTGCAGTCCAGTTGCTTTGATGGCATCATTCAAATTATTTGAATGAAATACACCGATCCATGCAAAATTCGCGTGATGTCCTAACCCCCGATGCCCTCGCGATGCTGCAACGCATTGCAGAGACTGGCAGCTTTGCAGCAGCGGCGCGTGCCCTAAATTTCGTGCCCAGCGCGTTGACTTACCGGGTGCGGCAAATTGAAGATGCACTGGATGTGCTGCTGTTTGACCGCAGCTCGCGCCACGCCAAACCGACCGAGGCGGGTGCAGAACTGCTGCGCGAAGGTGCGCGTCTGCTGGCCGAAGTGGATGCGGTGGCCAACCGCGTCAGGCGCATTGCGACAGGCTGGGAGTCGCAGCTCACGATTGCGCTGGACAGCATCATTGCCAAAGCCACCGTGATGGAGCTGTGCAGCGCTTTCTTCGCGCTCACCCCCACCCCGCCGACGCGCATCAAGCTGCGCGATGAAGCGCTGTCGGGCACCTTGCAGAGCTTGATCTCAGGGCAGGCTGATCTGGCGATTGGCGTGTCGCTGGAGACCGCTGCATACGCCGGCCTGCAGGCCAAGCCGCTGGGGCGCGTCAAGTTTGTTTTTGCGGTCGCACCCCATCATGCCTTGGCGACATTGCCTGAACCACTGACGGACGATGTCATTCAACAGTGCCGTGCGGTGGCAGTGGCAGACACTGTGCAGCGCGGCTCCAGCATCACATTTGGATTGCTCATTGGGCAAGATGTGTTCACTGTGGCGACGATGCAGGCCAAGCTTGATGCCCATTTGCGCGGCCTGGGGGCTGGGTTTCTGCCTGAGCCTATCGCCCTGCCCTACATCAAGGCCGGTCGTCTGGTCGTCAAACGGGTGGAGCGACCGGAGCGCCTGGTGCAGCCGTCCTATGCCTGGCGTACCACCGCCAAAGGGGATCATGGGCGGGCGCTTGATTGGTGGTTGACACAACTGGAAAGCAAGGCAACCCGGACTGCGCTTTTGTCGAGTCATCGAGGCGTGTAAAGTCCGAGCTATAAAACAACTCGGAGAATCCTCGCATGCCCAAAGCCCCCGCCCTTGCGCCCGCCGCCAATGATTTCAAAAACTTTGCAGTTATCGGCGCGGGTATCGCTGGCATCACCTGCGCCCGCACCCTGGTGCAGGCTGGGCATAGGGTGACGGTGCTGGAGAAAAGCGCGGGCTTGGGCGGGCGCATGGCCACACGCACCAGCGCCTTTGGCACGTTTGACCACGGCGCGCAGTACTTCACCGTGCGCGATGCGCGCTTCGCCAAAGCGCTGGAAACGGTGCCCAATGTGTGCAAACGCTGGAGCGCCAACACCGTGCAGGTGCTTGATGCGCTGGGCCGGGTCGCCGCAGCAGGCCTGCCTGCGCGCGAGTCGCATTGGGTGCCCACACCGGGCATGAATGCCTTGGTCAAAGCCTGGGCAAAGCCGCTGGTGCAGGGGCAACAGCTTGAATCGCAAACCAAAGTTACCGCCATTGAAGCAGACCCGCTGAACCCATCACAATGGCAACTGCGAACGATGGGGGCTGACGACTCACAGCACGTTTACTCCGGATTTGATGGTGTGCTGCTGGCCATTCCTGCGGCGCAAGCGCAGCACCTGTTGTCTGGTTTGAAGAAAACCAGTGCGATGGCAGCGCAACTTGACAAGGTGAAGGTTGCCCCGTGCTGGACGCTGATGCTGGCCTTCCCCCAAGCCATGCAGCCCAACCTCTCGGCCCTGGGGCCGCAGTGGAATGCCGCGCGCAGCACGCACCACCGCATCGCCTGGCTGGCCCGTGAATCCAGCAAACCAGGCCGTGGTGCCGTCGAGCGCTGGACAGTTCAAGCCAGCGCCGCGTGGTCGCAAGAACATCTGCAAGACAATGCTGCACGCGTGCAAGACAAGCTGCTCAAAGCCTTCTCCGAGATCACAGGAATTCGCGCGGAACCCGCGCACATCGACACCCAGCGCTGGCTCTATGCGCAAACCACGCAGCCGCTGGGTAAAACGCATTTGTGGGATGCGAAATCGGGCATTGGCGTATGTGGCGACTGGTGCATTGGCCATCGCGTGGAGGATGCGTTCGTGTCCGGCCTGGAGCTGGCGCTGAACGCCATTTAATGCGCTACAGGGGGCGGTTTGCGCCGTCGCCTACCGGGCCGCTGCACGCAGGCTCGCTCGTGGCGGCACTCGCCAGTTGGCTGGATGCCCGAGCCCATGGTGGAATTTGGCTGGTTCGCATTGAAGACGTCGACGTGCCGCGTTGCATCGCGGGGATGGGCGGCCACATCCTGAGCCAACTCGCTGCGTTCGGTTTGGCAAGCGACGAGGCACCCCTGGTGCAATCGCAACGCGCTCACACTTACCAGCAAGCGCTGGAGACGCTAATCGCAAACGGCCAAGCCTACCCCTGCCGATGCTCACGCAAAGACGTTTTGACCGCGCTGCAAGCCCTGAGGCGTGAGCGCAGCCGTCATGCGGAGCTGGTGTACCCCGGAACTTGTCGAGCCACTACCGAAACGCTTGCTGATCTGACCGATAGCCCAAAGCCCGCATGGCGATTCCGCACCGATCAAACTGAACGCACGATTCACTGGCACGACCGCAGGCTGGGCGGCCAGCAGCAGGATGTTGAAAAGACGGTGGGCGACTTCCCGCTGAAACGCGCTGACGGCTATGCCACGTACCAGCTCGCCGCGGTGGTTGACGATGCAGCCCAGGGCATCACCCACATCGTGCGCGGTGAAGATTTGGCCGACAACACGGCGCGGCAAATTCTGCTGCAACGAAGTTTGGGGTTATCAACACCGCGCTATTTGCATACTCCGTTGGTGCGGGGCAGCAATGGCGACAAGCTGTCCAAGCAAAACGGCGCGCAGGCATTGGACGCGTCGGAGCCTCTGATCGCACTCAATCATGCCGCCATCGTTTTAGGACTGCGCCCAAGCCCTGCTACGTCGGTAAGCGCCGCGCTGCAAGCCTGGATCAACCAATGGCAGCGTCTCTACAATCCTGCGCATGATTGATGTCCCCTACCCTCAAAAAATCCGCAGCTTCGTGCGTCGCGCAGGCCGCATCACGGGCGGGCAGACGCGGGCGTTCGAAGATCTCGGGCCGCGTTATCTGGTGCCGTACCAAGAGACACCGCTTGACCTGGCGAGCGTGTTCCCAAAGACCGACGAAACCACAAAACCCGTGGTGCTGGAAATCGGCTTTGGCATGGGCGAGGCCACGGCGGCCATCGCCGCCACCTTGCCGCAGACCCACTTCCTGTGCTGCGAAGTGCATGAACCCGGCGTGGGTGCGCTGCTCAAACGCATTGGCGAGCAGAGCTTAAGCAACATCCGCATCATTGCGCACGATGCCGTCGAAGTTATCGATCACATGCTGCCTTTGCAGAGCCTGGACGGCGTACACATCTTCTTCCCCGACCCGTGGCACAAAAAACGCCACAACAAGCGCCGATTGATCCAGCAGCCCTTGATTGCCAAGCTCGCCGCGCGCTTGAAGCCTGGCGGCTACCTGCACTGCGCGACAGACTGGCAACCCTATGCCGAGCAGATTCTGGAAGTGCTCAAGGCTGAACCGCTGCTGCAAAACACGGTGGACACCACCCTAGACGCAGGCTACGCCCCCAAGCCAGACTACCGCCCGCTCACCAAGTTTGAGAATCGCGGCATCAAGCTGGGCCACGGTGTGTGGGACATCGTCTTCAAGCGGGTTTGAACCGCAGACTCCATGGCGCGTTATCGGCCCAACCCGCCGCCCGCACGGTGGGGTGTCTCACCCAGTTGCGTCGTGCTGCCTCCTGGAACGTGGATCAGCATCGCTGACTTTCTCAAAGAGCGCTTCCCCAACGTACATGCCACCACATGGCAAACGCGGCTTGAACAGGGTGATGTCATCGACGATGCCGGTCAAATCATCAACGCCACAACACCCTTTGAGCCACAGCGCAGGCTCTACTACTTTCGCGATGTGCCGCTGGAGCCGCGCATCCCGTTTGACGAAGTAATCCTGTGGCAAGACGAGCACCTGCTGGTGGTTGATAAACCGCACTTCCTGCCCGTCATGCCCTCGGGCAAGTACCTGCAAGAGACGGTGCTGATTCGCCTGAAAAACAAACTTGGCCTGCCTGACTTGGCCCCCATTCACCGCATTGACCGCGACACCGCCGGGCTGGTGCTGTTCTCAATCCAAACCGCCACGCGCGATGCCTACCACGCGTTGTTTCGCAGGCGCGAGGTGCGCAAAACCTACGAAGCCATCGCCCCGTGGAACCCCGCGCTGCCGTGGCCCATCCGACGGGAGACGCGCATCGTTGAGTCCGATCATTTTTTTCAGCAAACAGAGGTGCCAGGCGAGCCCAATGCTTTGACCTTCATTGAGCCTCTGCAAGTCATGGGTGAGCTTGCGCGCTATCAGCTCAAACCGGTCACCGGCCAGCGCCACCAATTGCGCGTGCACATGGCGGCACTGGGTTTGCCTATCCTGGGTGACGGCATCTACCCCACGCTCACCCCCGAAGGCCAGGTTGACTTTGAGCGCCCGCTGCAACTGCTGGCCAAGTCGATTGAGTTTGTAGACCCGCTCAGCGGGGAGTTGCGGCAGTTCACCAGTGAACGTGAATTACTATATATTGAATAGCAATATTTCTATATTATTCGAGAGCTAAAGGCAAATTTTAATTACTTTTTGCCCGATATTGAGTTTTTGCGTCAAAAATTAACTTGCAGGTTAATTTTAAGTCTGTGAAGCCACCACCTGCGGATTCAGCGGTGTCAGTGGTTCGCCGTGCAACAAATAGCCGATCAAATTGTCTGCCGCCAAGTTCGCCATCGCCAGGCGCGTGCCCATCGTGGCGCTGGCGATGTGCGGGGTGAGTACGACGTTGGGTACGGTGAGCAAGTCGGGGTGGACTTTGGGTTCGCCTTCAAACACATCCAGACCAGCCGCAGCAATGCGCTTTTCCCGCAGGGCTTGCGCGAGGGCCGCATCATCCACAATGCCGCCACGCGCGATGTTGATCAGCGTGGCGGTGGGCTGCATTAGCGCCAACTCGGTCGCGCCGATGGTGTGATGCGATTCAGCAGAATACGGCACGACCAGCATGACGTGGTCTGCGGTCTTCAAGAGCGTCTCTTTGCTCACATAGCTGGCTTTGCAATCTGCTTCGGTGGCCGCATCCAGCCGTGATCGGTTGTGATAAATCACCTTCATGCCGAAACCGTGCGCTCCGCGTTTAGCGATAGCCTGGCCAATACGGCCCATGCCGATGATGCCCAACGTGGTGCCGTGTACCTCGGCGCTTGCAAACATGTCGTAACGCCATTTGGTCCACAAGCCCGCTCGCAAAAAGTGTTCGCTCTCAGAAATGCGCCGTGCGGTGGCCATCAGCAAGGCAAAGCCGAAGTCGGCCGTCGTTTCGGTCAGCACGTCGGGCGCGTTGGTCGCCAGCACTCCAGCAGCTGTCATGGCGGGCACGTCAAAGTTGTTGTAGCCCACGGCCATGTTGGCGCAAATTTTCAAACCAGGACATGCCGCCAGCACCTCAGCGTTGATTCGCTCGCCGCCATTCGTCAAAACACCGGCCTTGCCCTGCAATTTTGCGATCAGCTCCGACTGGCTCCAGGTGACATCGTCCTGATTGGACTCGACCTCAAAATGCGTGCCGAGCTTGGCGATGATTTCAGGAAAATTGGCGCGGGCTACGAGGAGTTTGGGCAGTTTTGGAAGCGTCATAAAGATCAGATGAACCAGATTAAAGTGATGATGGCAAACATCGGCAGCAGCACAGCCCCCGACCACGCCATGTAGCCGAAGAAGCTTGGCATGGCAACGCCGCGATCTTCGGCGATGGATTTGACCATCAGGTTTGGCGCGTTGCCGATGTAGGTGTTGGCACCCATGAACACGGCACCCGCCGAGATCGCGGCCAGTGTTGGCGCATAGGTCGTCATCAAAAGTGCCGGGTCACCACCGGCCATGTTGAAGAAAACGAGGTACGTGGGCGCATTGTCGAGAAACGAACTGAGCAGGCCCGTGATCCAGAAATACATTGCGGGGTTGGGTGTGCCGTCGGGGTTGGTTACCAGTTTGACCACCATCCCAAACGGGCCGTTAACCCCCGCTTTCAACATCACTATGACGGGAACAATGGTGATGAAAATGCCTGCAAACAGAATCGCCACTTCCACCATCGGTGCCCAAGAGAATCGATTGTCTGCATGCACGGTTGCCGGAGTGATCCGAAGCGACAGCAGGATCACCGCAATCAAGCCGCAATCGCGCAGCACGCCGGGCAAGCTCACCTCGGTTCCCCAAATGTTGAACGCGATGGCAGACTTCCAGAAGCCGCTCATCAACACCAGGGCCACGATCACCCCCAGCAGCAGGAAGTTCCTGGCACCATCGAAACCGATCTGACGCGTATCGGGTGTGGGATCAACGGGCAAGACCTCTTCGCGGTCATGGTAAATCTTCCAGTCAATCGCGTAAAACACAGCCAGCAGTCCGCTCAGCAGAAACAGCGTCTCCGGCAGAATGTTCTTTAGCGTCCAGAAAAAATCGACACCTTTTAGAAATCCCAAAAACAGCGGCGGGTCGCCCAGTGGTGTGAGGGAGCCGCCGGCGTTGGAGACGATAAAGATGAAAAACACGACGACATGGGCCTTGTGTTTTCGGTTGTCGTTCGCGCGTATCAGCGGGCGAATCAGCAGCATCGAAGCCCCGGTAGTGCCCATGAAACTTGCCAGCACTGCGCCTATCGCGAGAATCGCTGTGTTGACACCTGGGCTACCGTGCAGGTTGCCGCGTATGAAGATGCCGCCGGACACGGTGAACAGCGCCGTCAACAACAGGATGAAGGGCACATACTCGGCTAAGAGCGCATGTGTAAAGTTTTCACCCATCGCCATTGGGCCAAACAGCGCGGTGAACGGCAGCATGAAAGCCAGCGCCCACGCAGCGGTAATTTTTCCGAAGTGATGGTGCCAAGCCACGGGTGCCAGCACGGGGAACAGTGCAATCGACAGCAACACACCCACAAACGGAACGCTCCAAACGGGCGCTAGCTGCGCCATCTCAGCACCAGCAGCAAGCGCAGCAGTGGGCGCAAAGGCCAATACCGTGGTCAACAGACACCGCCAATAACCAATCAACAACCGCATTCTGTTACCTGACTTTTGAGCCAACTGAAGGAAACCGTCGCTGCTTCCTCTACAAATTCAAACAAGATAAGCGACTGGGAAACACATTGCCCACGTACAGATTGCAGTTTTCGAGCTAACGTGCCAACGGATTATCGTGGACAAGACGGTGTCTAAGAAATCGCCCAGACGGAAACTCCGAATGCAATCAACCACTGCGTTAAACATCCGTGCCAGCGTCCTGATTCCGGCGTTGAACGAAGCCCGGCGCATCGCGCAGGTGGTAGCCTACGCGCGCGCCGACCCGGCGACCGGCGAGGTCATCGTGATCGACGACAGCTCCATCGATGCCACGGTGGAGCTGGCGCGGCAGGCGGGTGCCAAAGTGGTCACCAGCACGCTGTTGGGCAAGGGTGCCTCCATGCGCGATGGGGTAGCGTTGGCCAAGCACGATCTTTTGGTGTACCTCGACGGTGATCTGTCGGGCTTGCGCAAGGGCATCATCACCCAGTTGGTCGGCCCACTCGCACGCAATGAAGCAGATTTTGTAAAGGCGCGTTATGGCCGCTCAGGCGGGCGTGTGACGGAACTCACCGCCAAACCGATGTTGAAGATTTTCTTCCCGGAGCTGGCGCATTTTGGCCAGCCGCTGGGCGGCATTATGGCGGCACGCAAGTCGCTGCTGCAAACGCTTGAGTTTGAAGATGCGTACGGGGTGGATATCGGCCTGCTGCTCGACTCACACCTGGCGGGTGCCCGCCTGACGGAGGTGGACATTGGCTCACTTGAGCACGACAGCCAGGCCCTGGAAGACTTGAGCTTCATGGCCAATGAGATCAGCCGCGTGATCTTCAGCCGTGCGCGCGCAGCCGGTCGACTCAACGTCGATCAGATCGCCGCCATGTACGAAACGCAGCGCCAGGCTGCGGCAGAACTGGACTACGTGCTGACCCGCAAAAAAGGCCGCACCCGGCTGCTGCTGCTCACCATGGATCGCACCTTGATCGACGGGCGCTATGCCGACGAACTGGCCCGCCGGACCGGGCGCGCAGAAGCCTTGCAGCAACTTCCGGCTGACGAAAATGGTGACGACATCTCACGCGCAGAAAACGAGGCACGCGTATTCCGCTTTGTGCACAAAAATCAGTTTGAGGCTGTGGCGCGAATGCTCCCCTTGCGCTCGGGTGCCATCGAATTTGTCAATCAGGCGCGCCGCCGTGGCTTCATGGTGGGCGTGGTGAGCGAGAGTTATTTTGTCGCGGCAGAAATCATCCGCCGCCGCATTTTTGCCGACTTTGCCATGGCCCACACGATCCAGTTCGACGGCAATGTGTGCAACGGGCAGGTGCGTATCAACCCCGCGTTTTTGCCGGAAACACGCGTGGGAAACAGCGGTGTGGGAGGAGATGCTCTTGCGACGGGAAACCGCGTCTGCAAGAGCAATGTGCTCAGGCGCATCTTGACGGATGTCTCGCCACCGGCGATTGATATCAGTTGGGTGGTTGCGGCCAATGCGCGCGACCTGGGGCTGATGCGCCTGGCAGACCGCGCGTTTTACATCGAGCCCCATCGCGCCAACGGTACAACGCGCCCGTCTGTCATCCTGCCCAAGGTGGTTAGCATCGAATCGGGCTACACACGGGTCGATTCGTTTGCGGCTCTGGGCACGTTTTTACCCGCTGTAGAAGCGGCACGACCGACGGGGCGGGTGATGGGTGCGATTGACGCGGTGGAGCGCGTGTTCAGGCGATCAACAGGTCAAGCAATCTCAAACACTTGACGAAGGTAAGCCAGATACTTTTCGTCATCACACATGTTTTTCGAGGGTGTGTCTGACAGCTTGGCCACTGGCTGCCCATTGCAGCGCACCATCTTGATCACGATTTGCAGCGGCTCGTAGCCCAGGTCGTTGGTCAGATTGGTGCCGATACCAAACGCCAGTTGGCAGCGCCCGCGAAACTGCTGGTATAGCTCAATCGTGCGCGGCACGGTGAGGCCATCGCTGAAGATCAAAATCTTGGTGCGCGGGTCGACCCGGTTCGCCACGTAATGCGCAATCATGCGCTCGCCCCACTGAAACGGGTCGCCGCTGTCATGCCTCGCACCGTCAAACAGCTTGCAGAAATACATGTCGAAGTCGCGCAAAAACGCGCTCATGCCGTACACGTCGCTCAGTGCGATCCCCAAGTCACCACGGTACTCACGTGCCCATGATTCAAAGCCAAACACCTGGCTGTCACGCAGGCGTGGCCCCAGCGCCTGCACCGCTTGCAGGTACTCATGTGCCATCGTGCCCAGCGGTGTCAGGCCCAGCTTCATGGCGAAGAGCACATTGCTGGTGCCCGCCAGTTGCCCGGCCACGCCCGGCAGATTGCCGGGGCTTTGCGCGGTGCCCAGGCGGCTGGAAAGCACACGCAGCACCTCATCGTGCCAGGCCTTGGAGAAGCGCCTGCGGGTGCCGTAGTCGGCAATCTTCAAATCAACCAGCCCGCTTTCGCGCAGCAGCCCAATTTTCGAATCCAGCCGCTTGCGGCCTTCCACAAAATCGGGTACGGGCTGCGTGTGGCGAAAGTACACCTCGTTGACAATCGCCAGCACCGGGATCTCAAACAGGATGGTGTGCAGCCACGGGCCTTGAATGACGATGTCCAGATCGCCCGAGGCGAGCGGCGTGACGGTGATGTATTTTTCATTGAGCTTGAACAGGCCCAAAAAATCCACAAAATCGCTCTTGATGAAGCGCATGGAGCGCAGGTAGGCCAGCTCTGCATCCTGAAACCTCAAGCCGCACAGCGAGCGGATTTCATCGCGAATCTCGCTGGCCCGCGCCGCCAGGTTAACGCGCGACTTGCCGGTTTCATCCAGCCCAGGGTTGCGACATTTGAAGCGGTACTCCACCTGTGCGCCCGGGAACTGGTGCAGCACCACCTGCATCATGGTGAACTTGTACAGGTCGGTATCGAGCAGGCTGGTGATGATCATGGGTGTGGGTCGGCGTGCAGGTGCATTGGCGGCTAATTTTTCGATTCTGACACGACCCTGCCGCTCTCCAAGCGAATCACCCGATCCGCCTGGTCGGCCAGCAAGTGATTCTGCTCAGCCACGAGCATGGGCATACCCTGCGATTTCAGCACCAGCAAGGCTTGCATGATCGACTCCACCAGCACGGGTGCGATGCCTTCGCAGGGTTCGTCCAGCAACAGTAATTTCGGCTCGGTCATCAGGGTACGGGCGATAGCCAGCATTTGCTGCTCACCGCCGCTCATTTGGCTCGCACGGCGGTGCAGCATCGGCACCAGCGCAGGGAACAGCGCGAAGACTCGCGCCTCGTTACGCGCCACCTGACCACGCGCGGCAATATGCAGGTTTTCGCGCACGCTTAAGGTGGCAAACAAGCGGCGGTCTTCAGCGACGTAGCCCAGGCCCGCCTGCGCGCGTTGATGCGCAGGCGATGCATTGATAAATTTATTTTGATAGCTGATGACGCCTGTGACACGGGGGCCACAATCCACAATCGCTTGCAACAGCGTCGATTTACCAGCGCCGTTCAAACCTTGCAGCACCACCAGCTCACCTGGGTTGACGTGCAGCGACACATCAAACAACGCCTGCGCGGCGCCCCACCAGGCGTTCAGGTTTTTGACCTCAAGCATGAGACGCGACCTCAAGGGAACGGTCATCTAGCACGGTGAAAGACTGCCCCAGATAGCGCCTGCGCACCACTTCATTGCGCGCGATTTCATCCGGCGTGCCTTGCGCGGCAAGCTGACCGTCAATCAGTACCAGCACGCGGTCTGCCACGCCAAAAACTGCGTCCATGTTGTGTTCGGTGTACAGCACGGAAATGCCACGGTGGGCGACAGACTTCACCAGGCGCATCAGGTCAGCACGCTCGGGGCCCGCCAGGCCCGCGGCGGGCTCGTCCAGCAGCAGCAGTCGCTTGGAGTCTTTTGATTTTTGATCGTTCTCAGCGATGCCTGCCAGCGCCAGTGCCAGCTCCAGGCGCTTCTTCGCGCCATATGGCAAACCCAGTACGTCCGCCTGCGCCAAATGCGCCAGCCCGACTTCAGCCAGTTGCCGCGTCGCAGCGTCAACATCAGTGGCGCTCAACGCGCGCCAGGTTGACAGCCCACGGACATTGGAGATGATCAGCTGCATATTTTGAAGCACGGTCAGCGCCTCAAAGGTCTGAGCGACTTGAAACGTGCGGGCGATGCCGCTCTTCTGCCTGCGCGCAGCACTCCACCGGGTGACCGATGCGCCGCACCACACGATGTCGCCCGACGTGGGGACGTGCTGGCCCGCGATACAAGCAAAGCAGGTGGATTTACCCGCACCGTTGGGGCCAATCAACGCCACGCACTCGCCGCCGTGAATGTCAAAGCTGACACCGTTGACAGCCTTCACGCCATCAAAGTGCTTGACCAGGTTTTTGACTTGCAGCATCAGCCCACCCGATCTTTGCGCTGCTTGCTGAGTGCGCCGAGCAAGCCGCTGGGTGCCAACACCATGATCAGCATCACAAACACACCCAACGCGCCACGCCAGTACTCAAAGTTGCGGCCCAGCTCGGCCCCCGCTCCCACCAACACAGCACTTCCCACGGCCACGCCCCACAGTTGATGCACACCACCCAGCAGCACGACCAAGAGCGCATCAACCGAAGTCGCCACACTGGCGGCTGATGGAAACACCGCACCCTTGTGCGCCGCGAACAGACCGCCCGCGAGCCCAGCCAGCACGGCGCTTTCGACAAAAATGCGGTATTTGATCCAGTTCACCGGCAGCGCGCTCGCCTGGGCACGCTGCGGCGCATCACGCACTGCCTG
>JANOTO010000534.1:0-2354 GCA_031416395.1 Rhodoferax sp.
AGGCCAGCAGTTGGGTGATGTCCACAAAATACCTCGAAGGTTTGATACGCTCGGAAGGATTATGACCATGATTTCCGACAATCTCCAAGCGGTGCAAGCTCGAATCGAGGCCGCCTGCGCCAAGGCGCAAAGACGTGTGCATGAAGTCACGCTTCTGGCTGTTTCGAAGACCTTTGGCGCCGATGCGGTTCAGGCTGCGTTTGACGCGGGGCAACGGGCCATTGGTGAGAACTATATTCAGGAGGCGGCGGAGAAGATCGCCGTACTCAAACACCTGCCCATCATTTGGCATTGCATCGGCCCCATCCAAAGCAACAAAACGAGGCTGGTCGCTGAGAATTTTGATTGGGTGCACAGCGTAGATCGACTCAAGATCGCCGAACGTTTGAACGAGCAGCGGCCCGCGCATTTGCCGCCGCTACAAGTTTGCATTCAGATCAATATCGATGGGGAGTCCAGCAAGTCCGGTGTAACTCCCGATGATGTTGAAGCTCTGGCGGCCCAGGTGGCGCTGCTGCCCCGGCTCCAGCTTCGTGGGTTGATGTGCATCCCTGAAAACACTCCGAATTTAATAGCGTTAAACGCATCGTTTACGAGAGCCAAAGCAATATTTGATCATATAAATGCTTCAAAACTGCCAATTTCGCCAAAAATTAACTCTGAGGTTAATTACATGATTCTCGACACGCTTTCTATGGGCATGACGGCGGATCTGGAGGCCGCCATCGCCTGCGGCAGCACGATGGTGCGCGTGGGCACGGCGATTTTTGGAACACGTTCAAAGCCTGCCTGAACTCTCTGAAAAACTGGTAGTTACCCCAGTCATCTGCGGGTGACAAATTCTCAAACCGGAACACAGCTTGCGCGGGTTTGAGCAGGTCATCTGTCAGAATCTTTTGCAATATGCGTTTGCTTTCAAAGATTGAACCGCTGCTGCGGCTCTGGCTTTTTGTGGTCTGCATTTTTGGGCTGCTGCCCCACCCCGTTGAGGCTGGCACGTTGACGCGCGCACAGTTGCAGCAGCAACTCGGCGACTCGGTGACGGTGGGCGAGCAGCTCACTGCGCTGCCGGTTTGGCCGGTCTTTCACAAAAACCAAACCGCAGAGGGCCGCAACGCGCTGTACGCCTACGTGTTTGAGACCATCGACATCGAGCCGGTGGCGGGCTATGGCGGCAAGCCGATCAACATCTTGGTGGTGATGAATGCGGCGGGCAAGTTTTTGGATGTGCGCCTGCTCAGCCACAACGAGCCGATCTTTCAGGAGGCCTCGCGAAACAAGCTCCTGGCCGACTTTGCCGCGCAGTACATTGACCTTACCATCGCGCATCAGATCCAGGTGTTGACCCCCAAAGCCACGCGTGTGTATGACGACCAAAAGGCCACGCTGCATGGTGTGTCCGCTGGCACGGTGTCCGCCATGGCGATGGACCGCACGGTGATGGAGGCCGCTGCGCAAGTCGCCTACGCGCGCCTGCTCGACCCTGCCACCAATACCGCCGCCAAGACAAAATCAACGCAGCCCAAAGGCCCGGACGACCAGTTTGATCGCATGGGTTTTAACGAGTTGGTGATCGCCAAGCTGGTGCAGCCCTTCAGCCGCAGCAACCGCGAAGTGCAAGCCCAGTTCAACGGAACACCGGGCGAGGGTCAAGATGCCGAAGCGCGCTTGCAGCCCAACAACCCCGCGCTGGACATGATGGTGATGCTGCCCGGTCTGCCGCACGTGGGCCGCAACGTCCTGGACGCCGCGGGCTGGCGCGAGGTTCGTGCATTGCGCGAGAGCGGCGTGGGCCTGATCGGCGTGCTGGATGGCAGCCGCTACCCCATTGTGGGTGCTGGCGATGCAACCGCTGGCCGGGTCGCGCGCCTGGTGGCGGTGCAAGGCGCGAATCGGTTCGACGTGAAAGAGTTGCCCTACAAGCAAGGCTTGCGCGTGAGCGGCCAGCGCTCGGGCGTGGTCAGCAACGCGGTGATGCGGCTATTTGCCACCGAGCCGGCAAAGGCAGGGCAACCCACTTTGGACTTGGCGCAACCCCTCACACTCGAATTTAATCTGTCTCGCGCCACCGCCGCACCCGGCCAGGCGCGGCTGGAGAAGCAGTGGACGCACGCCATCAACATCCCCAACATCGCCAGATGGCAACCCGTGCGCGAGACGCCGGGCTGGTGGCGAATTTGGGATCAGCGCAAGTGGGATTTGGCGATTCTGGTGGCCGGGCTGGTGGTGTTGTCGATTGCGCTGGCGTATCAAAAGTGGCTGTCGGCCTCGCAAAAGCGGCTCACCACTTATCGCATTATTTACCTCGTGTTCACGCTGGTGTTCATCGGCTGGGCGGCGCAGGGGCAGCTCAC